>JBKBKL010000069.1:0-20615 GCA_046294665.1 Runella sp. | reverse complement strand
GGCGTGAAAGTCATCTTGTGGACGGCCAACTCTTCGGGTGCGCCAGTCTCGAAGATAGACTCGACCGTAACGGCAGGCGGCGGCAAATACACCTTCACCAATCTGCCCAAAGGCGATTACATCGTGCAGATTGTGTTGAGTACCTTGCCCGATAGCTGTACAATCAGCCCCAAGAAAGACGTAGGCCCCGATGCAACTGATAATGATTTTGGTACCAATGGCCTCAGCAATGTCGTCAAACTCGACCCCGCCAAAGGCGGCCTCGACAAAGACAACCCCACCATTGATGCCGGCTTGATTACTTTGGAGAAACCTTGTGTCAAACCAGAGGCAGGACCAGACCAAACCTTAGTTTGTGGCCCCAACGGCGCGCCCAGCACCATTGATTTGCCCAACGCCAAAGCCGGTGAAAAATGGATAGTCCTCTCGGTACAACCCTCCACTACTGTCAGCATCACTACTCCCGGCGGTATGGTCAGCGGTATGACCGCTCCGGGTGAGTACAAGTTTGTGCTGCAAGTCGTGGGCAAAGACTCCCTCACCTGCCGCGATACCGTCAGCGTCATCGTACCAAATTGCGCTTGCCCCACCGTCAATGTCTTGACACCCAATGCCACCGTCTGCAAAGACAGCCTCTGGCCGACGTTGCAAGTGGCTATCGTGGGAGGCAACACCCAAGGCATTACGGCCAGTTGGTTTGCCAATGCCACCGGCGGTACAGCCCTCGGTACAGGCTTGAGCTTCAAGCCAGCAGGTGTAGCTACCGCAACAGACACTTTCTATGTGCAACTCAACGGTGTACCTGCCAACTGCCAGCAGACTCCTCGAACCCCTGTGATTGTAAAAATACAAAACTGTAATGTAGAAATAGATTTGGCTTTACGTAAAAAAGTCAATAAAAAAGTAGCGGCTATTGGCGAAGAGGTAACTTTTACGATTCAAGTATTCAATCAGTTGGCTACAAAAGCTACTTTAGTAGAAGTAAAAGACACAATCGCGACGACAGTACAGTTTGTAGCGGGTAGTTTTGTAGCCAGCCGAGGCAATGCGACTATCAGCGGCAATGTGATTAAGTGGACGATAGGTACGATGAACCCCAGTCCCGACACCGTTACGCTGACCTACAAAGTGAAGGCAACACAAGCGGGTATTCATTTTAATACAGCAGAGATTTCAAATACCAACGAAAAAGATAAAGACTCTACTCCAAATAATGGTAAAGACGGAGAAGATGATATTGATTTTCAATGTTTTAGTACTCCAGCAAAACTCTGCCCCGGGGAAAAGGTAATGGCTACTGTACCTCTTAAATATACCAATGTAAAGTGGTTTAAAGACGGTGGCTCTACTCCAGTAGCACAAGGAAACTCTGTATCGCTTACAGAAACAGGTACTTATACGTTTACGGCTACCAACAAAACCTGTCCAAGTGGTGGTTGCTGTACGGTAGTAATAGAACCCGGAACCGACTGCTGCCCACCACGTCTTTGCGTACCTGTAATAGTAAAGTTGAAAAGAAAGTAAAATAAATAAAGAGTAGTTTATATAGAAAAAGGTGCTGAATTTCGGCACCTTTTTTTATTATAATGCAGGAATATACCCTCTATCTATCAAATCTTGACGAGGGTTGGAAAGCAAATAAGTAGTACCATTTTGAAGAAAATATACCTGATTGGAAATACTCAAAACTTCATTGTAAAGATGGTCAGTCATCAAAATACCTTTTTTATCTTTTTCAGTCATCATTACTTTTTGTAAATGCTCTACAAAAATCGGAGAAAGATGTGAGAACGGCTCATCGAGTAACACAAAAGAAACAGGAGAGCAAACTACCAACAACGCTTCCCAAAAACGCCTCTCACCTCCTGACAGCCTATCAAACTTTAGATTTTTTACTTTTTCCCAGTTTGTATCTTCCAATAACTCCCCTTTCACCCCATACTCCTCGAAAGCCTCTCTGACTTTCAGAGTATTGGGAACAAATGAGGATTGAGGCAAGTATCGTATCAGATTTTTATTTGTGTAGGCTTCTGAAAAATACCTACCATTGAACCGTACAGATTGGTTTTCGGCTTTGAGTGTTCCGAAGATGATTTTCAGCAAGGAAGATTTGCCGCAGCCATTCCTACCCAATAGTGCCGTAATCTTCCCCAACTCTACTTTTAAATAGATGTTTTGGAGTACTTTCCGTCCGAAGTATGCAAGTTGGACACTATCCGTTTCTAAAAACATGAAAACAAAAAATTGATTAAAGCGAGTGCAGCAAAAAATACAAACATATCGGCAGTAAAAGACAATAAAAAAAGTTGTCTAACAGAGTAATTCAAGTTTTGGTAATAAGTGAAACTATTTGCTTTCAAAAAATACATCACATACCACACGAATAGGTATGAAAAAATTTTGAGCCAAAATACTCCTCCTATCAATAACCATATCTCCTCCCCTAATGGCATACCCGCAGCCCACCAACTTGCCCAACCTACCGATTGAGTAAATACCCAAAATTGGCGATAAAATTGAAAAATGATTTTTCCCATTTGTCCTTTAATGACCATTAAATTTGCATTTTTTGGGAAGGCTTTCAAAGCGTTTAACAAACTTTAAGAGTGTCAGAGATACTGTCTGTCTAAGCATTTGCCCATTTGTAAATACATCAAACCTTTCAACAAAAAGCCCCACGATTGGTTGTTCTTAAAAATTAGATTTGCTGCCAACAATCATTTCAAAGAGTATTACCAATCATCATTAATTCTACACTCCAAATGTGGCAGTTTATCAAATACGTTTTTGCAACTATCGTAGGTTTATTCCTTTTCACTTTGCTTGGCTTCTTTTTATTTATCGGACTGGCGGCAGCACTGGGGTCATCAGAAGAAAAAACCAAAGTGGAAGCTAATACTGTACTCAAACTCGACCTCAATAACCCGATTCAAGAAGTATCGCAAGAAAATCCTTTTGCTGAGTTTTCGGGAGGGCAAGGCAATGTCATTGGGTTGATTGACCTCAAATCTGCCTTAGCCAATGCCAAAGCCGACCCCAATATCAAGGGGATTTATCTCGATGTACAGTTTCCGATGGTAGGTTGGGCCTCTGCCGATGAGGTAAGAGATGCCCTACTCGACTTCAAAAAATCTAAGAAATTTGTCTATGCCTACGCCGAAGTGATGACCGAAAAAGCCTATTACTTGGCCTCCGTGGCCGATAAAATTTACTTAAACCCTGCTGGTGGTATGGAGTGGAACGGCCTAAGTGCAGAATACGATTTTTATAAAGGAACACTCGATAAACTCGAAATCAAGCCTTTGGTATATCGTGTAGGAGAATTTAAAAGTGCTGTGGAGCCTTTCTTCCGCGAAAACATGAGCGATGCCAGCCGCTTACAAAATCAATCATTAGTCAATCATATTTTCGACCACGCATTGCAAAATATTTCAAAAGCACGTGGAATTGCTGTGGCTCAACTCAAAAACTATGCTGACTCACTGCTGATAGATGCCCCCCAAGATGCCCTCAAATACAAACTGATTACACACGTGGGCTATTATGACGAATTTGAAAATGCACTTCGCTCTGAGCTAAAACTCAAATCTGACGATAAAATCAACACCGTTGGTTTAGCAAAATACCTCAAAGCTGAGAAAAAGGTCAAAGAAGGTAGTTTTGACAAAAGAATAGCGGTCATCATCGGTGAAGGAGCCATCATGTCGGGCAAAAGCGGCGACGGTACGATTGGCTCTGAAACCATTGCCGAAGAACTCCGCAAAGCCCGCAAAGATAAAAAAGTGAAAGCAGTGGTACTACGCATCAACTCGCCCGGTGGTAGTGCCTTGGCCTCCGATGTGATGTGGCGCGAAGTACAACTCACCCGCAAAGAAAAGCCCGTCGTAGCCTCTATGTCTGATGTAGCCGCTTCGGGGGGGTATTATATGGCCATGGGCTGCGACAAAATCGTGGCACAGCCCAACACCATCACAGGCTCTATTGGAGTGTTTAGTGTCTTGTTCAATTTTCAAAATACTTTCCGCAACAAACTGGGGATAACTTTCGACCGTGTCAATACCAATGCCCACTCCGACTGGCCCAGCGTAACCCGCGAAATGACCCCTTTTGAAAACAACCGCCTTCAACGTAGCACAGAGAATATCTACGAAACCTTCACTCGTAAAGCTGCCGAAGGGCGTAAAATGCCTGTCGAAAAACTAAAAACTTTGGCATCGGGTCGTGTATGGTCCGGCCAAGAAGCCAAAGCCAATGGCCTTATAGATGAGTTTGGGGGCTTAGATAAAGCCATAACCTTAGCTGCACAAATGGCAAAACTGAAAGAAGGCGAATACCGTGTAAAATATCCCGCCAAAAAAGATGTTTTTGAACAATTTGTAAACAAACTCACAGGTGAAGCTGAAACACGCGCATTGGAAGCCCAGTTAGGCGATTTTGCTCCCTACCTCAAAACCCTCCGCAAGCTCCAACAAATGCAGGGAACACAAGCACGGCTACCATTTGATATTGTGATCAAGTAGCCGCGTTGCTACCTTAGAAAATATTGTCATCATCGTCGTCGGCATCGGCATCGGGTCCTGAAAACATACTGCCAAGCAAGTCTTTGAAGTGGACTCCACGATCAAGGGCTTGCTTGCCTATGAGCGAATATTCGGCCATGCCATGCAAGGCAAACTCCATCATCAAGAGTTTTTCGTCGCGCGAAAGCCCTCGCTGGTACTCGTCCACCAAATCGTCCAAGCCTTCGATGACCATCAGCCGAGATTCGTACTCGCGGTTGGGAAGTTCGCTCAAAATATCCATTTCGTTTTCGCCAAACCAGTCTTGTATTTTTTGAAAAGGGTTTTTGGCTGATTTACGTTTTTTGAGGGTTTCGGGGTCAGGAAAATAGTTCAAGAATTGGGTACGGATTGCTTTTCCGATGAGATTCTGCGCAACAATCACAGGCCCTTCCACCTCACCTTCATAAACCAACTCTACTTTGCCGCATATCGCCGGTACGGCTCCGTACAAGTCCGAAATACGTATGTAAGTTTGTTTTTCGCTATTGAGGAGCGCCCTACGCTCTGCCGTAGAGAGCATATTTTCAAAAGCTGAAATGGTAAGCCTTGCCGATACCCCACTTTTGGCATCTACATACTCACTTTCACGAGCTTCAAAAGCAATCTGCTCTACCAAATCCCTCATCAACTCGTTGATTTTGACGATTGATTTTTGTTGTGGCTTAACGATGGCCTCTTGTGCTGTGATTTTCTTTCCAATCTCAATACTTTTGGGATAATGCGTAACTATCTGGCTATCTATGCGATCTTTGAGGGGCGTTACGATACTGCCACGGTTGGTGTAATCTTCGGGGTTGGCCGTAAAAACAAACTGTATATCGAGCGGCAGACGCAGCTTAAACCCTCGAATCTGAATATCACCCTCTTGTAAAATATTAAAAAGCGACACTTGGATACGTGCCTGTAAATCTGGCAGTTCGTTGATGACAAAAATCCCCCGATGTGAGCGCGGAATGAGTCCGAAATGGATGACCCGCTCATCGGAATACGGCAACTTGAGCGTAGCTGCTTTGATAGGATCTACATCACCGATGAGATCGGCTACCGATACGTCGGGAGTTGCGAGTTTTTCGGTGTAGCGTTCGCTACGGTGAAGCCAAGCGATAGGGGTGTTGTCGCCTTGTTGGGCTACCAAATCGCGGGCATAGCGAGAGAGGGGTTGTAGAGGGTCGTCATTGAGTTCAGAACCGGCCACTATCGGAATATACTCATCGAGCAAATGGACCATCAGACGAGCGATACGGGTTTTGGCCTGTCCACGCAACCCCAAAAGGTTGATATGGTGCATCGAGAGAATAGACCTTTCAACATCGGGCAATACAGTATCTTCATAACCCCAAATCCCTTCAAAAACTGTTTCTTTGGCACGCAGTTTTTCGATGAGATTGTCGCGGAGTTCTTGTTTGATGGATTTGGCTTGATAGCCCGCAGCTTTGAGTTGGCCTAAAGTATTGATTTGTAGGAGTTGTTTAGGCTTTAAATCTTTATAAGGCATGGGATTTGGTATTTTGTGCTGAATAAGTGTGTAACAGTTCGTTTCTAACAATAGTTTTAACTGAAAGGGAAATTTGGCCAAAGCGATGATGATTTTCATTGTTCAGGCTAAAAATTCTTTCATATGTTTCCAATCCATTCTATCCGTGTTCTATTTTGTAAGAAACGATTTATATTTGACTTGCAAAGCCTTTTTACCGATATTTGCAATAGTATGCTTGCATAACAACCAAAATCCAAAACCTGTATGCAAATCCTTCAACAAATCCTTTTTGCCGCTGCATTGGGTATGACGGCATGGCTGATCGCCAAAAGAGTACAAATCATTAAGAAAACGATACAGTTGGGCAAAGCCGAATCACGCACCGACCGTCCCAATGAGCGGTTAGCCACCATGCTGCGTGTGGCATTCGGTCAGCGGAAAATGTTTGACAGGCCACTCGTCGGCTTCATGCACTTTGTGATTTATGCGGGCTTTTTGCTGATCAATATTGAGGTTTTGGAAATAGTTTTAGATGGTTTGTTGGGGACACACCGCCTATTTGCGCCTGTTTTGGGTAGTTTCTACAATGTACTCATCAATTTCTTTGAGTTTTTGGCCGTAGGTGTATTGGTCGTTTGTGTCATTTTTTTGACACGCCGCAACCTCACTAAAGTAACTCGCCTCCAACCTTCTTACCACCGTGAACTCAACGGCTGGCCTGTACTCGATGCCAACGTCATCTTGATTACCGAAATCGTATTGATGCTGGCCATCTTGAGTATGAACGCCACCGATAGTTTACTTCAAGAAAGAGGAGTAGAGCATTATGTAGCTGTGGGGACTTTCTTTTTTAGTGGTTTGCTCAAGCCTGTGTTTGCGGGGCTTTCTGATAGTGCCCTCGTGGTGGTTGAGCGCGTGGCTTGGTGGGCGCATATTTTAGGGATTTTTGCCTTTGCCCTGTATGTTACCTACTCTAAACATCTGCATATCTTTTTGGCATTTCCCAATACGTATTTTGCCAATTTGTCCTCCAAAGGCGAAATGAAAAATATGCCCGAAATCACCAAAGAGGTCAAAATCATGCTGGGCTTAGAGCAACCAGCCACCGATGCAGTAGTACCCGAACGTTTTGGTGCCAAAGATGTAACTGACCTTAGTTGGAAAAACCTCATGGACGCTTACTCCTGTACAGAATGTGGCCGCTGTACGTCTGTTTGCCCTGCCAATCTGACGGGCAAGGCACTTTCGCCCCGCAAAATCATGATGGATACCCGCGACCGCCTCGAAGACCTTGGCAAAAATATGACTAAAAATGGAGGTAAGTTGGAAGACGACGGAAAAGCATTGTTGGGCGATTATATCAGCGAAGAAGAAATTTTAGCCTGTACTACTTGCAACGCCTGTGTAGAAGAATGTCCTGTCTTAATCAATCCTCTTGATATTATTTTGCAGCTTCGCCGCTACAAAATCATGGACGAAGCCCAAGCACCCGCTTCGTGGAACGGCATGTTCAACAACCTCGAAACCAACCAAGCTCCATGGAAATTCTCGCCCAGCGACCGTTTTAATTGGGCCGACAATCTGAAGTAAACCCAAAGTAGTGGTTTGTTCTATAAGTCTATTTGAAAAGTAATCAGCTACAAATCAAGCTGTGATTTTGGTGTAATCGGTGAAATTGCGACGGAAGTCTTATTTTCTCCAAAATACTTCGATTTTTGTGCAAAAAATCAGTTATTTTTCATGCCGATTATCCAAAATTCTGCTTATCCGGGTTCTCCCTTTTTTTTGTTCAATGGACACCTCCAAACAGTCTATCCGAGCATTTTTCGGCAAGTCAAAGAGGTAAACTATCGCCGCCAACGCCTCATACTTTCTGATGGCGATTTTGTGGACTTAGATTGGCTCGATACCGATAGCCGAAAATTGGTGGTACTCTCTCATGGATTGGAGGGAGATTCGTACAGACATTATATCAAAGGAACGGCTAAACTCTTTGCCAAAAACGGCTGGGACGTACTGGCGTGGAACTGCCGCTCGTGTAGTGGTGAGATGAACAAGGCTTTTCGGCTCTACAATCATGGCGAAATCGGCGATATAGCCGAGGTCATCAACTACGCCCTCGACCAAAAAAAATATGAGAGTGTGGTGTTGGTAGGGTACAGTATGGGGGGAAACATTTCGCTCAAATATTTGGCGGTCAATGCCCCGAATTTGCACCGAGTCATCAGGGGTGGTGTGGCTTTTTCGGCTCCTACCAACTTACAGACGAGTGCGGCATTGCTCGATTTGCCTCAAAACAGGCTCTACAAACAACGATTTCTCCAAAAACTGACCTTGAAAATAAGAGCTAAAAATGAGCAATACCCTGACATTTTGGATTTGACAAAGCTCCAACAAATCAAAGTTTGGAAAGATTTTGATAATTTTTTCTCTGCCCCCATCAATGGCTACCGCGATGCCGACGATTTTTATGCTCAAGGCTCTGCTGTTCGATATTTGCCTTCCATAACAGTCCCTGTGTTGATTTGTAACGCCCAAAACGACCCTATTCTCAACGAAGATTGTGCTCCTGTGGCCTTGGCCGAATCACATCCGTTGATTTATGTCGAAACGCCCGCTACGGGAGGCCATGTAGGGTTTTTGCTTCCCAATGACCCTTTTACTTGGGCCGAACGTAGAGCATTGGAGTTTGTCGAAAAAGTGATTTTGGCTTGAAAATATACCTTTTGAAAGAAGATTATTGACTCTAAAAGTCAATTTCTAAAATATTTTACAAATCTTTGTAGCTAAACCTTAACCACTTTTTCTAACTAACGCCCTACATGACAAACTTTCGTTGGCGCATTGTCTTGCTATTGTTTTTGATGACCACCGTCAATTACATTGATCGCAATGTGCTATCCTTTGCCATGCTCGATGATGCCTTTCGTAGAACACTTCTTGGGGTTTCGCCCGATCATGTCTTGACACAAGCCGATTTAGATTTTTTCAAAATTCAATATGGCTGGGTGGATACATCTTTCAAAATTGCGTATGCGATTGGTTTTATAGTGATTGGGTGGGCCATTGATCGCTTTGGTACAAAACGTGGCTTGGCAGCCGCTATTGGCTTATGGAGCATAGCCGGTATAGCCCATGCGTTGGTGGGTTCGTTTCGTAGTTTGATTGTAGTGAGGTTTTTGTTAGGTTTTGGCGAAGCCAGCAATTTCCCCTCTGGTATCAAGTCCATTGCCGAGTGGTTTCCCAAAAAAGAGCGGGCTTTTGCCGCCGGTATTTTCAATGCCGGCACCAACGTCGGGATTATCCTTACGGCAGCCTTAGTGCCGTGGATTACGCTCCATTTTGGTTGGCGGTTTTCGTTTATTTCTACTGGGATGTTGGGGCTGGGCGTACTTTTTTTGTGGTGGAGGTACTACCAAAGCCCCGAACTCCACCCGCAGGTCAATGCCTCCGAACTGTCCTACATTCGGCAAGATAATCAACAAGAAAAAGCTGCCGAGAAAGTTACGTGGCTCAAGCTATTGAGTTATCGTCAAACTTGGGCGATGATCGTAGGCAAACTACTCACTGACCCTGTATGGTGGTTTTATTTGACTTGGCTTCCTGATTTTTTCAACTCGAGCGAATCTCTAAAGCAAAACCTTGATTTACAAAATATTGGTTTACCTTTCATGGCCATTTATATCATTTCCGACGGTGGCAGCGTCTTTTTTGGATGGCTGTCGTCGCAGTTGATGAAAATGGGGTGGTCGCTCAATCGCGCCCGCAAACTTACCATGCTCTGCTGTGCGTTGTGTAGTGTTCCGATTTTTTTTGCTGCCCAAACCCATAGTTTGTATATGGCTATCGGCCTCATTGCGTTAGCTACGGCAGCCCATCAAGGCTGGTCAAGCAATCTCTACACTTTCGCCTCCGATTTGTTTCCTAAAAATGCCGTAGCCACCGTAACGGGCATCGGTGGGGTGGCGGGTGCTGTGGGAGGCATTATACTGGCGGCATTGGCTGGCCCTATTAGGGTACAGATGGGGTATTTGCCTTTGTTTTTGGTGGCTGGTTCGGTTTATTTGGTTGCACTGCTTACAATCCAACTGCTTGTTCCGAAAATGAAGCCTGTTGAAATGTAAAAAATAATCTTTCGTCTTTTTGATACAATTTCTTACTCAAAACGTTATAGCTTTGCATTGCATAAAATTCCTTTTTTACCACCAAACATTATACGCTTAGACATGAAAAGATTCTTTCAAATGACACTGACCGCCAGTATGATACTGGCACTATCGGTAGTGAGCCAAGCCCAAGTAAAAGTACCCGACGAAATCGAGAAGTTGTTACAAAAAAATACCTGCTACGCTTGCCATCGTGCCGACCAAAAATTGGTAGGCCCAAGTTACAAGGAAGTAATGGCCAAAAAGAAATACAAACCGGAGCAAATCGTAGAGTTGATTTACAACCCCAAACCAGCCAACTGGCCCGGCTACCCACCTATGGCGGCATTGCCCAATGTACCTAAAGAAGAGGCCATGAAAATAGCTGAGTGGATGGTAACTTTGGCTCCCAAAGCCAAGAAGTAACTTTGAAAATCTTCGATGAAAGCCGACGTAACCCGTCGGCTTTTTTATAAGGCTAAAAGCATCATCATCAAGGTATTTTCCTAAATTTACTCGCATATACTCGTTCAAAATTGATTTACGAAAAAACCTGATATCTTTCTTATGATTATCAGGTGGTAACGTCGTTATATTTTCGCAAACCTATGAGGTTTAAGTATAAAATGGGAATGATGAAATCGTCTTATTCTAAGTTTAGTAGTTTGGTGGCGGTATTTTTGATGATTCTATGGGGTAGCGGTCTGACGCAAAACACCCCCCCAGCGAATGGCTCTCAAGCCCCTAAAGCTCTTCAAAATGAATCACCAACGCTCCGAAAACCTACCGAACAACGCCTCAACAAATATCGCAACGACCGCGACTACGACTACTCACGAGATGTCATTCCGCCCGACAATCCCGTTGCGCGTTTTTGGGATTGGTTGATGAAAAAAATTTCCAATTTCTTTCGGAGCGATTCTTACGATTCTTTTTGGCAGTACGTCATCTTGGCCACAGTGGCCGGCTTGGCCCTATGGCTACTGTACAAAGCAGAGTTTGTAGGGGGGCTTTTTGGCCGTACACCTACCGAAGATTCGTTGTCATATAAACGCATTGCCGAAAATATCCATGAATTGGATTTTGATAGTTTGATAGCACAAGCCCTCGACCAAAAAAACTATCGGCTCGCTGTGCGACTTTATTACCTCAAAACCTTGAAACTACTTTCTGACAAGGAGTTCATCAACTGGCAACCTACCAAAACCAACCATGCCTATCTACAAGAACTCGCGCCATCGTCGTTGCAAGAGCCTTTTAGAAATCTGACCCTTCAATTTGAATATATTTGGTATGGTGAGTTTGAAGTCAATGAAACGACATTTGGTATTTTGAAAACAGAATTTCAGCATTTTGCACAAAAAATCTAACCTGCTACCTTGCCTACTCTCAAAAACAAATATTTTTTATTCTTAGTGGCACTCATGGTTGCCTATGGTTTGTTTGAATATTACCGCCCCAAACCGCTCGACTGGTCGCCTACGTATTCCAACAAAGACAAAATACCTTTTGGCTCAAAAGCTCTGTTTGAGTTATTGCCCGAAGTTTTTCCGACACAGCCTGTCCAATCGTTGCGGCTTCCGATTTACAATCAACTGACCGAACATACACTTCCTCCCAAAAGTAATTATGTGTTTGTTTGCCAGTCGTTTGAAATCAATCACAATGACCGCCAGCTTTTGCTCGATTATGTAAAAAAAGGAAACCATGCTTTCATTTCGGCTTATGATTTTTCAGATTCATTATTGAATCCTCTGGGTGTCAAAGCCGAACTCAAAGCCCCGACGCTGCGGGATACCGCCTTAGTAATGAATTTTACAAGTCCTGATTTTCGACAAAATAATGGGTATGTATTTTCACAAGATGACGGGCGCAATTATTTCAAAATTCTAAAATCCGACCATGTAACTACCTTAGCGCAGAATGCTCGCAACGAGCCGATTTTCGTCAAAGTAAAGTATGGTAAAGGGGCTTTCTTGTTGCACAACTTACCTTTGGCTTTGACCAATTATTATGTACTCAAACCCGAAACCTCCGATTTTGCGTTCAAGAGCCTTTCTTACTTGCCAGTAGCACCTATGTTTTGGGACGAATACCTCAAGCAAGGACGTTTTGGCGATGACGAACGCTCTCCACTACGCTATATCCTGACACAACCTCCGCTTCGGTGGGCGTATTATTTGAGTCTTTTCGGCTTACTGTTGTATGCCATTTTTGCGGGCAAACGTACACAGAGAGCTATTCCGCTTATCGAACCACCCCAAAATACTTCGTTGGAGTTTGTCAGAACAATAGGGCAGATGTACTATCAGCAAGGCAATCATGGATTGATAGCCGAAAAGAAAATTCAGTATTTGATGATGTACATTCGTGAAAGGTTTGGGTTGAAATTCCAAGAATTTGATGAAGAACTCAAGCATGAACTATTGCAGCGAACGGGGCTTTCAAAATTGGACATAGAGTTGCTTTTTGGAGAGATAGCCCATGCCCAGCGTTGGCATAGTTTGTCCGAATATGAATTGTTAAGCCTCAACAGGCGAATAGAAGAATTTTATAAAGCCACAAAGTAGATAAGTTTGGTTTTTGATAGTTTGCGTTTAAAACTTGAGATAGTTTGCGTTTAAAACTTGAGATAGTTTGCGTTTAAAACTTGAGATAGTTTGCGTTTAAAACGCAAACTCACTTAGAATCGCGTTTGAAACGCGATTCATCAAAGTTTGAAACACAAACTCACATTAATTCGCGTTTCAAACGCGAATCACCAAATAAACCACGATTAAAATGACTTTTGAATCACGTATTGACCTTCAGGACTTCTCTGGTGCCATCGCTGCCATCAAAAACGAAATCGGCAAAATCATCGTAGGGCAGCACGAAACCATCGAATTATTACTGACCGCCCTTTTGGCCGATGGCCACGTACTCATCGAAGGGGTGCCGGGAGTAGCCAAAACCCTCTCGGCCAAATTGCTGGCACGCACCATTAATACAGACTTTAGCCGAATACAATTTACTCCCGATCTGATGCCCTCTGATGTACTGGGTACGTCGGTGTTCAACCCCAAAACTACTGATTTTGAGTTTAAGCGAGGGCCGATTTTCTCCAATATTGTTTTGGTGGACGAAATCAACCGCGCTCCTGCCAAAACCCAG
This sequence comes from Runella sp., assembly GCA_046294665.1. Classification (GTDB taxonomy): domain Bacteria; phylum Bacteroidota; class Bacteroidia; order Cytophagales; family Spirosomataceae; genus Runella. The sequence continues at coordinate 7,278 of JBKBKL010000069.1, read as the reverse complement.
TCGGCCTTGTTTGAGGTCATGGAGGAGCGGCAAGTTACGATAGATGGCGTTACGTATCCGATGAGTACTCCATTTGTGGTACTGGCTACTCAAAACCCCGTAGAACACGAAGGCACGTACCGCTTGCCCGAAGCCCAGCTCGACCGTTTTTTGTTTAAAATCGTGGTGGGCTATCCCTCTGCCGAGCAAGAAATAGAAATATTGCGCGGGCATCACCAGCGGCACAATTTGGCCGAAGCCATCGCAGCATTGCAGCCTGTTTTGCAGCCTGCCCAACTGGCCGACTTACGCCTCAAAACACAGCAAGTACACGTAGAAGACAAACTTTTGGAATACATGGCCAAGATTGTTTTGGAAACTCGCCAAAACAAGTCGCTCTTTTTGGGGGCATCGCCACGGGCTTCGATAGCCCTACTCCATAGTACTAAGGCATTGGCAGCTATTCGTGGGCGCGACTTCATCACGCCCGAAGATGTACAAGCATTGGCTCCCGCAGTACTCCGCCACCGCATCATGCTTACCCCCGAACGCGAGATGGAAGGCAATAGCACCGACGATGTTGTAGCACAAATTTTACAAAAGATAGAAGTCCCTCGCTAAGGAGTTTTTGTACCTTTGGTTTTTCATTCAAATCCCTGTCATCATGTTTGGATTCATTGTATGGGACGTAAATCCCGAAATTTTTAGTGTAGGAAATTTTTCTGTTCGCTGGTATGGATTGCTCTTTGCTACCGGTTTTTTGATTGGGCAGCGCATCATGACGCATATATTCCGCAAAGAAGGATTGAAAGAAACCTTACTGGACTCGCTCCTACTCACTATGGTACTGGCTACGGTACTGGGGGCAAGGTTTGGGCATTTTTTGTTTTACGAACCCGAAACTTTCTTGACCAATCCCCTCCAAATCATCACACCGCCATTTTCTGGATTGGCCAGTCATGGGGCTATCCTAAGTATTTTGGTGGGGCTTTATCTTTTCGCTCGTGCCAAAAAAATGAGTTTTTTGTGGCTTGTAGATCGCATCGTCATTACGGTAGCTTTGGCAGGTTGCTGTATTCGATTGGGCAACCTGATGAACTCCGAAATCGTAGGCAAAATCACCGATGTACCGTGGGCATTTATTTTTACTCGTCTTACGGAGTTTGGGCCTATTTACAGCCAGCAGCCTCGCCACCCCGCCCAACTCTACGAAGCCCTCTCTTGCTTGGTACTCTTTTTTGTGTTGTTTAATATCTGGAATCGTCGCAAAAGCCAAACCCCACAAGGTATGCTGATGGGTATTTTCTTAATTTGGGTTTTTGGGCTGCGGTTTGTGTATGAGTTTTTCAAAGAAAACCAAGTAGCCTTCGAAAACGAACTCCCCTTGAACATGGGGCAGATTTTGAGTATTCCTGCGGTGTTGCTGGGGGTATTTTATCTGGTGTATGCGCTTCGCAACAAGCAAAAACCCCAAAAAATATTTACTGATGCCGAAGCCGAAAAACAAAATACTGTGGCTTTGTCTTAGCCGTTTACACAAAAACTGGCGGGTTAATGTCTAAAAACATTAGTTTTGAGTTTTTAGAATACTTTCCTATTCATCTTAACCTTCAAAATACCATGAAAAAACTTATTTCACTCGCTTTGGTAGCCATTTTGGTTTGGAACTGTGGCAGCAAATCAGAAGAAGAAAAAGCGAAAGAAGAACCCAAAAATGCCTTAGATGCCCTTCAGAAAATGGCCGACGAAGCCGAACGAATGTCGAAAGAAGGACCGAAAGAAACTATTGACCCCAAATTGCTCAAAGAACTACTACCTGCCGATGCCGACGGCCTCAAGCGCAAAGAAGCCTCCAGTGAGAAAAATGCCGTCATGGGCTTTGGGGTATCCACAGCAACTGCTCGATACAGCGATGACAATAGCCAGAGCATCAATGTCAATATCACCGATGTAGCGGGTATGAGTATGGCACTGATGGGCATGGCTGCTTGGTCTATGGCATCGGTGGACAAAGAAACCGAAACAGGCTACGAAAAAACCACTACATACAGCGGTCATAAAGCCTTTGAAAAATATGACAAACAAAGTCAGAATGGGGAGATTTCGGTCTTGGTGGCCAATCGCTACATTATACAGGTAAGTGGCAATGGTGTGAGCATGGACAAAATCAAAGAAGTACTTGACGATATAGACCTCAAGAAATTAGCCAACTTATAATCGGTCAAATTTGTTCAAAATATCGCTTTCGCTCCCAGTCAGTTACGGAGGCATGGTAGGCTTTTAGCTCTTGTTGATAGAAATGAGTGTAGTGTTCTACTACCTCACGTCCAAAAGCACGTTGGGCAAAATCACTCTGGGCAAATAGCGGCAATGCCTCCGCCAACGTATAAGGAACACGCGGTAAATGAGCCGCTGCGTAAATATCTCCCTCAAAAATAGCGGGCGGTTTTATTTTTTTTTCGATACCTTCTAAGCCGCAAGCCAGTAAAGCCGCAAACGCCAAGTAAGGGTTGCAGTCGGCACCGGGTATGCGACACTCGATACGCAGGCTTTGGCCTTTGCCTATGACCCGAAAACCCGCCGTGCGATTGTCGTAGCTCCATGCCAAGCGGGTAGGTGCCCATGAGCCGTCCACATAGCGTTTGTAGGAATTGACCGTTGGGGCATAAAAAACCATCACTTCGGGAGCTAAAGCTATACACCCACCTAAAAACCACCTAAAAACCTCCGAACAAGCTACTGGACCCAGATTGTTGTTGCCTGCAAAAATATTCTGCTCGTCTTTCCAAAGGCTGATATGAATATGACAACTGGAGCCAGCGCGGTCAGTGGCAAATTTGGCCATAAACGTAATGCTCCACCCCATGCCATCGGCCACTTCTTTGAGGCATTGTTTATAGACTACGTGGCGGTCGGCCATGTCGAGCATAGGAGCATAGCGCACGTTGAGTTCATGCTGTCCAAGTCCCCATTCGCCTTTGGAGTTTTCGACAGGCACGCCCGATTGCTTCAAATACCGCCGTGCGGCAGCATGAAAGGCTTCAGTACGTGTACCTTGCAAAATATGATAATCTTCGATGTACCAACCCACTGGCTTGAGGTCTTGATAATGCTGCTCGTGAGCTTGGCGGAAGCTATTTTCAAACAAGTAATATTCCAACTCCGACGCAGCCATGACCCCAAAGCCCAAACGTTGGGCGTTGGTGAGTTGTTTTCTTAAAATAGAACGCGGTGCAACGCTCACGTACTGATGCGTTTTATCGTCTTGTACATCGCACAATACCAACGCCGTCCGCTCCAACCATGCCGCCACACGAAGCGTCGAAAAATCTGGCACTAAATGAAAATCGCCATAGCCCAACTCCCAGTTGGCAAAGGCATAGCCCGGCACAGGCTCCATGGCCATATCGGTAGTGAGCAGATAATTGCAGCCATGTGTACCGTCGCGGCTGATGCTTTCCAAAAAATACTCGGCATCAAAACGTTTGCCTACGAGCCGCCCGTAATGGTCGGTAAAGGCCACTATAATAGTCTGGATTTCCCCGTTTTCGACAGCTTCGTGAAGTTGGGGAAGGCTCAAAAGCCCTTTCAGTAAAGACATAAGGCAACAGAGTTTTTGCCTTAAAGATAGCGAAAAGGCTGGGAGATACCTCTGCCAAAATGATGAAACTTTGGCAGAGGTTATTTCCTAACGCCGACGCGGAATCGGCGGACGGGGTACTGTGCCGCAGCGTTCAAAGTCATCCATGAGTTGGCTGGCTACTCCTTTGACGATACCTACCGCCAGACTTTTGAGCGAGAGATGAAAGTCTTGATTACTCGTCAGTCCCGACAAATGTGTCAAAATGTGGGCTATTTCTATTTGTTGTGCTGTTTTTAAGTCTTTCCACGGGTCGGGCTGTGGGCCAAAAATATCCCTCCACGGCCACGGACCCGGCCATGGCCAAGGCCACGGGGGACAGATGTCGTCGCCAGGTTCCCAGGAAGCTACCAGCGATTGTGCTGCTGTATTAGCCATTTTTTTGGAAAGCTCGAAAGTGGCCTTGGCCAATGATTTGTCGGCAATATGCGCACTGGCTTCTTTGACCGTATCTGCCACAAAGAGTTCGAGGGTGGCATCGCTGAAAGGGAATTTTTGTTTTGGCTTGAGCGCGTCCCATGCTTTGGGATTGAGCGTGCCGATGAGTTGTGCTTTGCTTCGCACTTTTGAGAGATTTGCCATGATTGTAAAAAGATAACGTTGAGTAAAAATTGTTATCACAAAATTCAGTATTCTCAACGACTCTTTTTAGCGTAAAAATGCTGATTTTCAGTAGGTAGAAATACTACATTACTGATGTTACGCTTCTCCGAAGCGAGATGAGATTTTGGAATACCTTTGATCATTACTACAAAGGTATAGCTTCTCCGAAGCCTCGGAAAGATGCAAGATTTTTTGTAGAAAAATGAAATACGCCCAAGCCCCAAAGCCTCGGAGAGGCGCAAGGTTTGTAGAAAAATGAAATACGCCCAAGTCCCAAAGCCTCGGAGAGGCGCAAGGTTTGTAGCTTTGATTTGCCGCAAAGTGCCTGATATGGGTGATAATAGAGTGTTTCGCTACTTCGGATAATCAAGTCCAATCACTTGGCGCACCTCATCGAGGAGTTGTATCAAGTTTAGACTATCCTCATGCGACCATTTTTGGCTCTGTAAGGCTTTGCTTTTTAGGCAATCATTTACTTCTTTGATTTCGTAGTCATAGCCCCACGTATTACGCTCAAAGGAGAAAGTTTCAGTCATTCCGTCTTCGTATTCGATGCTTACGGTTTTGCTTTCATGCCAGCGTGGGTGTATCCGTATTGTGCCTTTTTCGCCATAAACGAAGGCTTCGCAGTTGGTTTTGGCCATGAATGTACAGTCCAAAAATGCAAAAGTGCCATTGGAGTAAGTGAGGGTCATACCCGTAGATTCGTCCACTTGGGTAGCTCCAAAGACGGCTTGTGCGGTTACTTTGGCAGGCATACCCAAAATCAGGTACGAAAAAAACAAGGGGTAGATGCCGATGTCGAGCAAGGCACCTCCGCCTAAGTTTTTGTTGAAAGTACGGCGCATAGGGTCGTAGGGAGCCTTGAATCCAAAATCAGCTTTAACGCCCAATACTTTACCTATTGCTCCAGATTTGATGATTTCGAGGGTTTTGAGGGTAGTAGGCATGAAACGCGTCCAGAGGGCTTCCATCAAAAAAACCTTTTGTTCATGGGCGGTAGCAATCATTTCCTGTACTTGTAAAAGATTCATGGCAAAGGGCTTTTCGCATAGCACAGGAATCCCAGCCCGTAAGCACAGCAACGTATGCTCAAAGTGCCCTACGTGAGGTGAAGCGATATAGACCACATCGAGTTCGGTGCATTGTACGAGTGCTTCGTAGCTTCCGTAGGCATATTGGGCGTGGTATTGGTCGGCAAAAGCCTGCGCTCGTCCTAAATCTCGTGAGGCTACGGCTACGAGTTGGGTATCAGCTACTTGCTGTAAGTCTTGGGCAAATTTGTGGGCGATCCGCCCCGGTGCGAGTATTCCCCAGCGAGTCATAGTAGTAGTTAAGGGTTTTGATAATGATTTTGGCAGATTGAGGGGAATAATACTTATGGCACTTTTTTTATTTCTTCGACGAGTTTGTTATACCATTCTTCTCCATATTTGGCAATGAGCGGTTCTTTCAAAAACCGATAAAGTGGCACTCCGAGGGCTTGGCCATGATGACAAGCGGGGCGGCAGATATGCCAGCGGTCGTAATTGAGGGCTTCGAAGTGGTCGTATTTAGTGATACGAATGGGGTACAAGTAGCAAGAGATAGGCTTGCGAAACGTGATTTTGCCGTCGAGGTAGGCTTGTTCTATCCCACATTTGAGGATGCCCTTGGTGTCGTAGAGCGCATAAGCACATTCGCGTCCATTGATAGTAGGTGTTACGTAGTCGCCGTCGGGGTCTTGCTCATAGCAGCCCTGTTGTTCGATGACCTGTTTGCCTTTGGCAGTCAAATAAGGTTTTATGACAGGATAAATTTCATCTAAAACTTGAAGTTCATCAGAGGCCAAAGGTGCACCCAAGTCGCCTTCTACACAGCAGGCTCCTTTGCACTTGGTAAGTTCACAAACAAAAAACTGGTCGGCGATATCGTCGCTGATGACCGTGTGGTCAATCACTATCATTGTTTTTTGATCTTGAGTTGCTGGCCGATTTTTACGCCATAGTCAGGCAAACCATTCCATTCTTTGATTTGGTCGAGGGTTACGTTATATTTTTTAGAAATACTAAACATGGTTTCGCCTTGTACTACTGTATGCGATACAAACTCCTCAGCCTTGGGCTGTTGTTGGGTTGGGGTATTGCCTACTGGCCGTATGGTGAGTTTTTGGCCGCTTTTGAGGGTAGCATCTTGTGGCAGATTGTTCCAATACAAAATATCATTGATGCTTACATCGTACATTTTGGAGATACTATAAAACGTTTGTCCTGCTTCTACTGTGTGCAAAACAGCCTTGCCCGCAGTAGTAGTGGCGGCTTCTGTTTTGGGTTGGGCGGGTGGAGTGTTTGATTTAGTAGTGGTAGGATTTTTGGGGGTATTGGTAGCGGTACTTGCGGGGGTTTTGGTAGTGGCTGGTTTGGAGGGGACTTCGTCGTCGTCGTTGATGATGACGACGCGGTCATCGGAGGGATTGAATGTAGGTGCGCGGCGATTGGGCTTGGTGTTTGGCGTGGTATTGCTGGGTTGAGGTGTTTTTTTAGTGTTGGCAGCAGCGGGGGGTGTTTCAATCTCTACGCCATCGGCAGGGGTATCGGCCATTTTGGGAGTGTAAGTACGCCTTTCGGAGGGGTTTTGTGGGATTTTATTGCCCGATGTAGCAGGAGGAGGCGTAGTGGGTGCTTCGGCCATGGTGGGTTGGACTCTATTGCTGCCGGGCTTCCACTCGTCTTGGGGTACTTCTATGACCTCCACAGGTTTATTTTTAGGGCGTTTTTTGGTGAGCCATAGTACTCGTCCAGGTTGGAGGCGTTGGTTGCGGTTGTCTATGCGGTTGTATTTGATTAAATTTTTGAGTCTGATACCATAGATTTGTGATACTTTCCAAAGCGATTCGCCTTCAGTAACGGTATGAAAAGGGATCACGGCTCTTTTATTTTTTTTGGCCAAATAATACACTTGGGCAGGTATAATAGACTCGCGCTCCGACATATCGTTGTAGCGCAAAAAGCTACTAAAACTGACACGTGATTTTTTTGCCAAAGACTCTGCTGTATCGTCATTGCCTGCCATGATGC
>JBKBKL010000068.1:0-20688 GCA_046294665.1 Runella sp. | reverse complement strand
TTTTGTGTACTTTGTGCCTACGCTTTGGGTGCTTTGTGTTTAATTTGAAAAGTTTAAACAGGCTCATTTTCAAATTCTCTCATTTTCAAATTTCTCTAAAACCTCACTGCCGAAAACAACCCATTGTTGAGTGCCCACAGGATTTGGTCGAGGGCATTTACTTGACCGTCCATATTGGCATCGCTCACAAGGTACTGGGCAAAACGCCCATTTTGTTGTCGCCATATTGCTACATCATTGGCGTTGATTTCTTGGCTACTGTTTGCCTTTTGGAAGTCGCCGGCATACATCATAAAACGCCCTTCGACTTGTTTTTGCCCCACCGAAGGCTGCCCGGGTCGAATGTATGACTGACGCTGTGTAAAATCATAGAAAAAATGGCCATTGACAAAGGGGGTCGGCTCGGCTGATACGATGCCTACGTGGTTGCGGTGCTCGACGGCTACATAGTACCATTCGTACTCTTGTAGTTTACCCGGACAGCCTTTGACAGTATTTACCAATCCTTCTTGATTCAACAACGCTGCCGCACGAAAGACCGTCGTAGCGGGATTGTCAGGCTGTGTACGTAGCGATACCAAAACCCAATCTGTCATGTTAGGCTCATAGCTACCTACTGGCTCATTGCCATCATAAAACCATGGAAAACCTTTGTAAGGCTGATGTGCCGGGGTTGGGGTTCCCAAACTGCTGGTAGGGCGTTGGCCGGGTAGTAAGCCTTTGGTATTGAGGTGGTTGGTCATCGTACCATGCCCGTAGCGATAAGCTCCTTCCAACAACACCCGCAAACTTCCCACACTTTCGGGCATTTCCATTTGACGTATAGTGATTTTTGCCGAACTGACGCAGCCCGAAGGCATTTGGGCAGTCAAATAAAAATCAGTAGCAGGTTGGGTTAATATAAAACTGTTGGGGTTGGCTACGACCGCACTATCTTGACCCCCTTTGCGCCAAACATGATTTCGGAAACTTGCGTAATTGACGACCAATAGAGGCAATGCAATAGGCTCCTTTGTGCAGAATGTAGTGTCGGTAGAACGAAGTTGAAAAGGCAAGCAGGCAGCCAGTTTCCACACCTCACCGCCACGTAAGCCATCGTCAGCAGCGAAGTAGAGCGTATCGCCCATACTGACCATGCTGCCAACACCTCCGCCGTCGCGACCCACATTGATTTCAAACAAGGGTACAGTCCCCGATTCGCTGCCGTTGGTTCGCCAAAATTCTTGACCTTGCCGATGGTTATCTGCCAAAAAATAGGCTTGACCTTTGAGTTGATGAAAAAACATAGGGTTGCTCCCTTTACCAAAACCATCGGGTTGAATATTTCGGAGCTGAAAAGTACCTGCCGTTGTACCGTCGGAGGTCCAAAGTTCTTGGCCATTGGCACCATTGGTGGCCGAAAAGTAAAGTTTGCCCGCTACATTTTTTAAGTGTTGAGGATTGCTTCCTGCACTTCCGAAATTTATATCGGCTACCATGAAAGTCCCTGCCGAAGTGCCGTCCGAACGCCAAAGTTCTGCCCCCGACTGGCCGTCATCGGCAAAGAAATAGAGCAGGTTGTTGAAGGCTGTCAAAAATCTTGGCATCGAACTGGCCGTGCCGCTCCGTATATCTTTGACCATGACTGTGCCGTTGGCCGTGCCGTCAGATTTCCAAAGTTCATAGCCGTGCGTGCCATTGGTGGCGATGAAATAGAGTGTACCATTGACGTTGGTCAAAAACTGTGGGCGGCTGCCTTCGCTACCCGTCAAAATATCTCGGACCATTAGAGTACCTGCTGCAGTACCGTTGGTTTTCCAAAGTTCAAAGCCATTTGTACCATTGTTGGCTACAAAATAGAGGGTATTATTGATGACTGTCAGTGCTTGTGGAAAGCTACTGCCGCTTCCTGGCACTATATCTCTGACTACTACCGTACCTGCATCAGTACCATTGGATTTCCAAATTTCAGTGCCAGAGGTGGCATTGGTAGCTACAAAATAGAGTTCGTTGTTATAGGCTACCATGCTTTCGGGCATACTGCCGAGGGTTCCTACTTGAATATCTTTGACTCGACTTGTACCAGCGGCTGTACCGTTGGATTTCCAAAGCTCGAAGCCAAAACCCGACTGGTCGGCAGCGAAATAGAGTGTATTTCCTACGTTGGTCAATCCGTAAGCCGTACCCAGCAACTCCGTAACCTTCACAGTACCATTTGTACTGCCGTTAGATTTCCAAAGCGAGGTGGTTGTGCCATTTTCTTGGGCTGTAAAATACAGTGTTCCGTTGGCATTGGTCAAAAAGCGAGGATTGCTCCCCCAATTAATAGCAGGAGTGTAGTTGGCAGGAGTGGTGTTGATGTCTTTGAGTAAAACAGGGGTTTGTGCTTTGAGAGGTAAATACACAAAGCCGCTGAGTATTGTCCACCAAACAACGGAAATAATGGGGTAAAATAAGCGCACTTTTTGCCGTGAGTTGAGTTTTATTTTTTCTCAACAGTAGCAAAAAAAGTGCCAACTTGCGCTCTAAAGCCCAAAAAGCCATTCGACGGCTTTTGGAAACTCTTTGCCCCAGCGGGCTTCGGAATGTTCGCCTTTAGGGTCGAGAGAGAGTTGGATTTGCAGTTTTTCGGGCGACCAGCCTTGTTTTTCGATGGTTTCCTTGAGTCGCTCCACACTCGGTATCATGTAGCGGCTTTCTTTTCCGCCAGCATAAACGTAGATTTTGGTTTCGAGGGGATTGAAAAATTCAATGGCATCAAAATAAATTTTATCCGAAACCCACAACGAAGGTGAGAAAATCAACAAACGCCCCAAAATTTCGGGGTACATCAGCCCTGCATAGATACTGATAAGCCCTCCCATAGAGCTTCCGCCTACGCCCGTATGCTGACGTTCGGGGCGGGTACGATAGTGTTTGTCTATGTACGGTTTGAGGGTACGAACGATGAAGTTGGCGTATTTTTTGCCGGCTCCTTTGCCAAATTTGGGGTGGGTATAAGGCGCAAACTCATGCAGGCGGTCTTCGTCGGCATGGTCTATGGCTACTACTATCAAATCACCCTTGTTTTGAGCAGCCAGTACCGCCAATTTTTTATCTATTTCCCAGTTGCCATAGACCGACCCTTCCCCCATTAGATTTTGGCCATCTTGCATATAGAGTACAGGATAACGTTTGGTAGAAGTGGCATAATCGTGAGGCAACAACACCCGAATACGCCGCTTACGACTCAACTGTGGTATATCAAAATCTTCGGCAATGACTTCCATTTGAGGCATAAAGCGTTTGTCGAAAGCGATGCCATTTTTGCGCCAATAAGGTACAAAATCACGTTGCAATAAACTTTTGGCACGTATCTTACGATTGGGGGGAGCCTCTCCATAAGCATCAAGCTCTACTTGATCCCAGCCTCCACGGGTATATTTGTATTCGATAGGTTGTGAAAAATTAAAATCAGAAGGAAATTGAAAACGGTACTGCCCCGAAGCCAATTTTTCCATCTGAAATTCTTTGATGTCTGGAAACCACTCACAAAAGTTGCCAGCAACAAACACCGGTCGGTCATCGTCTATGGGAGTGGTCAGTTCGAGTGTAAGAGAAGCATAACGGTTACTCATTTCTCATAGGTTAAATATTGGGCTAAAACGGCTACAAAGTTAGAAACGTTCCTTCAAATGACGTAAATTCTTCCTTACTCATCAGTCGAAAAACGTTTGTACCATTGTCTGATGACTACTTTTTGGAGTTCACGTTTGATGATGAGTGTCGCCAAGGCAGCCAAATGAGAAGCCATAGGAGCAGGTACAAATTGGTTGATTTGGCGAGGGGTCAAATCCACGCGATTGATAAGGTTTTTTAGGCTACCACCTTTCTGCAAGTGCTTCTCAAGTGCCTCTGACAGCCTCTGACAAAGCGCGGGAAAGCTATATTGCTGCTCCACCTCCAACATCAACTCTACCTGCGCTGTTCCGAAATCCTTCTCAATTTGCCGCAAGAGTGCTTGAAGTAAATGGGGTGAAGTAAAATATTGCGTAACTTCTTCTGCTTTTATGTTTTCCCACTCATTTGAGGAGTTTTGATTATCTTTGGGCATAGTCAAATATTGAAAATATATGCAACCTGCTTCTTACTGGATCGAGAAATATCAAATGCAACCGCACCCCGAAGGCGGTTTTTTTGCCGAAACCTACCGTTCGTCTGAAATGATTCCGAAAGAGGCTTTACCATCTCGTTTTGTGGGCAATAGGTCTTTTTGTACAGGCATCTATTTTTTGTTAGAAAGTCATCATTTTTCAGCTTTTCATCGTATTCAGTCAGATGAGATGTGGCATTTTTATAGCGGGCAGCCATTGGAAGTTTTTATGATTCATCACAACGGCCAACTGGAGGTAATTCGCCTCGGCAACAACCCCGAGGCAGGGGAGGTTTTTCAAGCCGTAGTACCGGCAGGAGTTTGGTTTGGTTCGAGACCTGCTGCTCAAAGTCAGTATTCGTTGGTAGGCTGTACCGTAGCTCCCGGTTTTGATTTTGCTGATTTTGAAATGGCCTCACGCCAGCAATTACTTGGCGACTACCCACAGCACCACCAAATCATCATGCAACTTACTCCAAGCCTTTGAGTGCTTCGATCAAAATTTCTACTTGCTCGACCGATACCGCCGGGAAATTGGCGATTCGGATTTGGGTATCTTTAAATGGCCCATAGCCACTGCCTACTACCATATTGGCCTTTTTGATTTCGGCGATTACTTCAGCAGAGGGCTTCTGCGTATTGGCTACGACGACGGTGCGCGAGCGATGCCGCTCTTCTTGTACCGAATGTCCAAACACTCTACTGTTGTCCAGATATTTCTTCAGTAGTCGGTATTTTTCTTCCGTTTGCTTGCGGACATTCTCTATCCCGATTGTGTTGAGGTCTTCTGCAATCTTGCCAAGTAGATAAATCCCCAGTACATTGGGCGTGGCAGGTGTTTCAAATTTTTGGTAATTCTTCCAAAGAACTGGTAAGCTATGGTGTGCTCCTATGTGCAAATCTTCGTTACGCTGGAGGCGTTCGGCTTTTTCGAGGCAGCGTTCGTTGGCTATCCAAACGCCCAGCCCTGCCGGCAATCCAAAGGCTTTTTGTACCGAAAAAAAGGCCGTATCTATCACATCATAGTCCAATTCAGGGTAAGGGGCAGAGGATACCATGTCCACGGCAATTAGTTTTTTGAGGTTGCTGCGTTTGAGCTTGTGTATGTCAGGCTCGCGCATTTGTACGCCTGTACTGGTTTCGTTTTGAGTTACACAGATGAGTTCGGCGTATTCTGGCACTTCTATTTCAGCATAATCGAACCCTTCGCCCATGGGTTTTTCTTGGGCATGGGCATACTTCCGAAGAGCTATGGCATACTCATAAAATTTTTTGGAAAAAGACCCATTGACCAAATGAAAACTTTCATGCTCTACACAGTTGAGCAAAATCCGCTCCCAAATTTCTGAAGCAGACCCTGTAAACAGGATAGCGTGGCTGGCCGGAATATTCATCAATATCCGAAGCTGTTTATCAGTAAAACGATAAATATCTCTAAATTTTTGGCTACGGTGCGAGATAGAACCCAGTTGTTGGTCTAACGCTATTTGGAGGTGTTTTTCAAAAGTGGGATATAATTCGGCAGGGCCTGCCGTAAAAAAAACTTGCTTCATTTTGATTATTTTTTCGTCGTTTTCTCATAAAATTTACATAGATGCGTCAGGTCGCATTGGGGGCATTGAGGCTGTCGGGCAGTACAAATATACCTGCCATGTAAAATGAGCCAATGATGCGCCAGCGGTATGACTTCTTTGGGGATATGTTTGACCAATTCTTTTTCGACCGCCAGTGGTGTAGTGGCTGTTTTGGGTACCAACCCCAGCCGATGCGACACCCTAAAAACGTGTGTGTCCACTGCCATTGCGGGCTGATTATAAATCACTGATACTATCACGTTGGCGGTTTTGCGCCCTACACCCGGCATTTGCTGGAGTTCTTCGACCGTACTGGGTACTTCGCCCCCAAATCGGTCGAGTAGAAGGCGCGCCATTCCTACCAAGTGTTTGGCCTTGTTGTTGGGGTACGAAATACTCTTGATGTATTGAAAAACCTCTTCGGCGGTACTATCGGCAAGGGCTTGAGGGTCGGGATAACGCTCAAAGAGTGCAGGCGTAACCATATTGACACGTTTGTCGGTACACTGGGCGGACAAAATAACCGCCACCAACAACTCATAAGGATTGGTGTAGGAGAGTTCGGTTTCGGCGGTGGGGTATTTCTGCGAAAAATGTGCAATCAACTGCCGATAGCGGTCTTTTTTAAGCATGAGGGGTTTTGAACGGTATTTTTTTGTACATTCCAAACTACAAAAGTAACGGTGATTGTAGAAAAGAAAAAGCCCCGCTATCGTGAGCGAGGCTTTTTGCTGACTATTCCTAAACCCTTAACCTTTTCTACATGAAAAAACTAATTCTCTTTGATATTTTAAAACCCATTCAAGAAGCCGATGATTTCCTTGGTAGTTTGGGGTGTTTCTTCTGGTGTCAGATTATCCCATTCCAATTTCCAAACACAGCGAATATGGTGAGAGGTCTTCTTCAAACGTTCCAGCCATATCTTTGCTTCGGGGCTATCTTGATGTTTGAGTGTATGCTTTAGCAGACTTACCGCTTCGTCAAACTGTCGTTGCTTTTCAGCGTTTACATTCAGTAGTTTAGACGGGCTGTTGTTATAATAAGTAACAACCTCTACAAAAATTTTCCACTCATCTTGCTCCACAAAGGAAGTATATTGCTCTTGTATGTACTGCTCAAATGCTGCTTGATGTGATTTGGTCAGTGGTGCTACAACTACTTTCTCTTCTTTGGCTTTTGCATTGTCTTTGGCGATTGTTTCAACACTTACCAATACACCTTGAAATACAACTGCAAATATAATATACTTAACTCTTATTTTCATTGTAAAGTTCAATTTGCTTTTGCTTATTGAACACTGCAAAGGTCGGAAGAAATTTTATAAATACAAATTTTATTTTCATACAAAACAAAATATTATTCTGAATAAAATGTTATTTTTTGGGTTTATTAAGTTATAAATTCATCAAAAATACTATTTTTAAAGAATATTATTTGTATTAATTTGTTATTAAAAATAGAAAATTTTAATTTAAAAAATTGATAAATTCTTTATAAAATACAATCATTGATTAAAATTATTCATTGCTTGGTTTATTCCTAAAGTACAAAATTCAAGAATAGCATCACCCGCCCTGTCCAAATCTATGAGGAGTAGTTCGAAGTCTTTTTCGGGGAAATTGCTCAAGACGTACTTTACTTGCTGACCACGGGGGAAGTCGCTCCCTACTCCAAAGCGTAAACGAGGGTATTCTTGTGTTCCTACCATTTCTTCGATATTGCGCAGGCCGTTGTGGCCTCCATGCGAGCCTTTGGGCTTGATACGAATGTGGCCTTGTGGAAGTTGGATTTCGTCGGTGATGACCAGCACGTTTTCGAGTGGTATCTTTAGTGCGTCCATATAATAGCGCAGGGCTTTGCCACTTAGATTCATGTAAGTAGTAGGCTTAATGAAGTATATCGTGCGTCCTTTGTATTTCCATTCGGCAGTGTAGGCGAGTTTCTGCATCGTAAATTTAAACCCTTGCTGCGCTGCCAATCGGTCTAAGACCATAAAGCCGACATTGTGGCGCGTAAAGGCGTATTCGGGGCCTATGTTGCCCAGCCCGACGATGAGGTATTTCATGTGTGGTTAGCTTACTTTTTCGACGACTAAGTTGTGGTTGGTATAAATACAAATATCGGCAGCGATATGTAGGCTTTCGCGTACCATTTCTTCGGCAGAAAGATGAGGGGCGTGTTTTTTTAGTGCTAAAGCGGCACTTTGTGCATACATAGAGCCGGAGCCAATGGCAGCTACTTGGTGGTCGGGTTCGAGTACATCGCCTGTACCGGAGATGACAAGCATTTCGCCTTTGGCAGCTACAATCATCATGGCTTCCAAGCGGCGCAAAAAACGGTCGGTACGCCAGTCTTTGGCAAGTTCGATAGCAGCACGTTTGAGGTTGCCACCGTAGGCATTGAGTTTTTCTTCAAATCGCTCCATGAGCGTGAAAGCATCGGCCGTAGAACCCGCAAAACCTGCGAGTACTTTGCCTCCTGCCAGTACCCGTACTTTACGTACATTGCTTTTGGCTACGGTGTTGCCCATGGTCGCTTGGCCATCAGCACCGAGTACTACTTCGCCGTTGTGTATGATACCTACTACAGTAGTAGCGTGGATTTTTTGCATTTGTTTGAGTTTTGAAAGAGAAACAAAATTCGGTCATAAAAAATCCCTCTCCTTGTAGAAGGAGAGGGTATGACTTGAAAAACGTTATTTTATACCAACATACCGAGTGGATTTTCGAGCAGTTTTTTGAAGGTCTGCAAGAAAGCTGCCCCCGATGCTCCGTCCACTACGCGGTGGTCGCAGGAGAGGGTTACTTTCATGATGTTGGTGGGGTAAATGCTTCCATCAGCATTGAAAGCGGCTTGCTGCTTAATACCTCCTACTGCCATGATGCAAGCATCGGGGGGATTGATGATAGCTGTAAACTCGTCTATACCAAACATACCGAGGTTGGAGATGCTGAAGGTGTTGCCTTCCCAATCTTTGGGTTGGAGTTTTTTGTCTTTGGCTTTGGCGGCCATGTCTTTTACTTCACCTGCTATGACCGAGAGTGTTTTTTTGTCGGCATCGCGTACTACGGGTACGAGCAAGCCTTCGTCCACGGCTACGGCTACTCCTACATTGACATAGTGGTATTTGCGAATCTTGTCGCCGAGCCAAGCCGAATTGACAGCGGGGTGCTGCTTGAGTGCCAAAGCGGCGGCTTTGATGACCATGTCATTGAACGAAATCTTGACGGGACTTACTTCATTGAGTTTACCGCGCAATTCTATGGCTTTGTCCATGGTGATTTCCATGGTCAAATAAAAATGTGGTGCCGTAAACATACTTTCGCTCAAGCGGCGTGCAATGGTCTTACGCATTTGCGAAACGGGTATGTCTTCGTAAGTCCCGACGGCCACCGGAGTTGGAGCGGCAGTAGGTTCGCGCTCGGTTTTGGAAGCAGGAGGCTGACTACTGGCTACCGACGACTGACCGCTGGCTGCTGGCTGAGCTGTATCCACATCTCGTTTGACGATGCGGCCACCTTCGCCTGACCCGGTTATCTTGCTCAAGTCTATGCCTTTTTCTTTGGCCAAGGCTTTGGCTAAAGGCGAAGCTTTGATACGGTCAGAGGCTGACTCTACCGCCGGTGAGGCGGCTACGGTATCTTTGTTTTTTGGTGTATTTGAAGGAGTCGTAGTTTTTGGTGCTTCGGCGGGAGTTTGGGGATTTAGTAGTGCTTGATAATCGGCTCCTGCTTCGCCGACAATAGCGATGATACCGTCCACGGGTACGGCTTCGCCTTCTTTGGCTCCAAGGTAGAGCAGCGTGCCGTCTTCGTAGTTTTCGAGTTCCATGGTGGCTTTATCGGTTTCGACCTCGGCGATGATGTCGCCCGATTTCACTACATCGCCTACTTTTTTGAGCCATGCCACAATCACCCCTTCGGTCATGGTATCGCTCATTTTGGGCATCGTTACGACCACGGCATTGACATTGGCAGGGGGAGATGGAGGGGTGGAGGGGGCAGATGCGGAAGGAGGCTCAGACGTTACTTCTTTACTTTCAGAAGGAGCGGTGGTATCCCCCTCGGAGGCGGTGGTGGCTCCATTGAGCAGTGAACTGTAATCTTCGCCGGGAGCACCCAAGATAGCCAAAACGCCATCAACAGGTACAGCTGCACCCGTCTCGGCCCCAATGTAAAGGAGCGTCCCTTCTTGGTAGGACTCCAAGTCCATGGTGGCTTTGTCGGTTTCGACTTCGGCTATAATGTCGCCTGATTTGACGCTATCGCCTACTTTTTTGTGCCAAGTGGCTATTACGCCCTCTGTCATGGTATCCGACATTTTGGGCATTTTGATTACTTCTGCCATTGTGGGTTGATGTTAGGTATCGTACTTAGAATAGTGAGTTTAGAATATGTTGAGGGTCAAAATTAACAGAAAGCCCTAAAAATAGCTTTTTGTATTGGTAAAACTTTCGATTTTAGTTGTTTTAATTGATCTTCAGTACGGCCATAAATGCCTCTTGGGGTACTTCTACCGTTCCGATTTGGCGCATACGTTTTTTCCCTTTTTTCTGCTTTTCGAGCAGTTTGCGCTTGCGCGAGATATTTCTTTGAATTGAATTAAAATCATCTTGTTGTTATCAGAATAAATAGCAATCAACCATTTTGTGAAATAGAGTAAATTGCCTCTGCCAGTTTTTCTATGAAAGCAACAACATCATTTGTTGTTAATTTATCTATCGGATATTTTTTACCATTAATGAAATCAAAGTCTGCTTCATGCGCTATTTTGTTTCTTCTATCAACGATTAACGCAAGCCTGTTTCTAATATCTTGAGCTTGAAGCTGCATTATCGGAGCTATCTTAGTCCAGATTCTATCTACATTAATCAAACTCAAAGCATATTCAACATTTTTTGGTGATTGATATGAGTCTTTCGAGTTATTCGCCGAATTTCTAATTCAAGCAATGAACTTTTAATACTTTGGTCGCTTTCAAGTTCTATTTTTTGGACTACTTGGAGTGAGATATTGTACTGGTTGAATGTAGAAGAGGTAGGTAAACGCTTTCCCAAAAAAGATAAGATCATCTCCTCTCTGACAACATCGTGAATAAAAGAATCAAAAGCACTTACTGCTAAAACTATTTCGGCTCTTAGTATTTCCTCTGATTCATTTTTTAATATTGGAAAGTTAGTTTCTAACAATTCGTATATCGTAGCAAGGTCTCGAACATTTGAAAGGTTACGCTTGAACTGCATTAGGGCTTGTTGCATGCTCTATTTGTCTAATTATTTTTTCTGTTAAAGATTGAAAAATTTCATAGAACCGTTTTTGCATAGATTGCTGATTTTCCAAAACCAAGCCAGTTGAGCCTATTTGTTCAGCGGTTAGTTCAAAAATTGGAATACTGTATTGTTGGTATTTTGCTTGAAAACTTTGAAAATTAGGAATTTGGGATAGCAAATATTCCCCTTGGTAGCTTTCAGAAGATAGCAACATACCTGTTTTTTCAAGGTTAGGGACAAGAACGTTATTGACAGTAATAGCAATGTCCTCGATAATACTTTGAAATGATTTTGTTGGTCCTCCAGATTTAATGGTATAATCATTGATAGTATATCCTAAAAACTTAGGTGTATTGAAGGGGATAGGGTATGTAGATTCCGAGAAAAATTCCCGCGCATTTTTCGCCCACCTCTCCCATGAAGGTAATTTTTGTGCTAATGATTCAATTGCCATTTTAGAAAAATAGTCTGGCGAGCAGGGTATGATAAAGTAGTCACTAGAAATTAATACATCTTGATTTAAAGCTCCTAAACTGGGGTTTAAATCTATCAAAATGTATTCAACGTTATATTGATGAGCTGTTTTTTCAATTAAGTAGTTGAAGGCACCGGGAAGGTGTTTCATAACTCCAAATGAATTAGCCATTTGAAACGAAACACCAAGTTGTACTTCATATTCTGTTATATCAAAACTTCCCGGCAATAAAAACACATTTTCGTTTTCAGGTATTTGATAACATTCTACTGCTTCAATTAGCTTAGGTTGTGATTCAAAAGCTACCGATAGGGCACTTTTCAAATTTGAATTTGGGTGGTCTATATAGTATTGTTCATAATTTTCTCCAATGGAAATTTTAGTAAGATTACATTGTGAATCGGCATCTACCAAGAGAACACGTTTACCCAAACGCCCCAACATCCAACCAATATGAAACACAGAAGTAGTCTTGCCGACACCTCCTTTATGATTGAAAAAAGTTATTTTGTGTACCATTTTCATCAAGGGTTTTTATATACTCTGGCAATTTACAAAAGTTTAATTGATCTTTAGTACGGCCATAAATGCCTCTTGGGGTACTTCTACCGTTCCAATTTGGCGCATACGTTTTTTCCCTTTTTTCTGCTTTTCGAGCAGTTTGCGCTTGCGCGAGATGTCGCCTCCGTAGCATTTGGCCAGTACGTCTTTTCGCATGGCTTTGACGGTTTCGCGGGCAATGATTTTCTGCCCTATGGCTGCTTGAATGGCGATCTCAAACATCTGACGAGGAAGGAGTTCGCGGAGTTTTTCACAAAGTTTTTTCCCCCATTCGTAGGCTTTGCTGCGGTGTACGATAGCCGAGAGGGCATCTACACGGTCGCCGTTGAGCATAATATCAAGTTTGACCATGTCTGATTCGCGGTAATCGAGTAGTTCGTAGTCGAGTGAGGCATAGCCGCGTGAAATGGTTTTGAGCTTGTCGAAAAAGTCAAAAACTACTTCAGCCAATGGCATTTCAAAGACCAACTCTACGCGGTCGGCGGTGAGGTAATTTTGATTTTTGAGAATGCCCCGTTTGTCCATACAAAGTTTGAGGATAGAGCCAATGTACTCTGATTTAGTGATGATTTGAGCTTTGATGAACGGTTCTTCTATCCACTCGATGTAGTTAGGTTCGGGCATTTCGGAAGGAGCACTTACATCGAGTACGGCTCCTTTGGTTGTGATGACACTGAATTTGACCGAAGGTACAGTCGTGATGACGGTCATGTCAAATTCACGTTCGAGGCGTTCTTGGACAATTTCCATGTGCAACATTCCCAAAAAACCACATCGAAACCCAAAGCCCAATGCCGCCGAGGTTTCGGGTTCCCACACGAGGGCGGCATCGTTGAGTTGGAGTTTTTCCATAGCCTCACGAAGTTCCTCAAACTCACTGGTTTCTACAGGATAAATTCCCGCAAAAACCATCGGTTTTACTTCTTCAAAGCCTTTGATAGGTTCTTTGGAGGGTCGTTCGACGTGCGTAATCGTATCACCGACTTTGACCTCTTTGGCTACCTTAATACCCGAAATCAAATACCCAACATCGCCACATTCTACATATTCTTTGGGTTCTTTTTCGAGGCGTAGCGTACCGATTTCGTCGGCGATATACTCTTTGCCCGTAGCTACAAATTTTACTTTGTCGCCTTTGCGAATACGCCCATTTTTGACGCGGAAGATTACTTCAATTCCACGATAGGAGTTGAAGACAGAATCGAAAATCAAGGCTTGAAGTTCGGCATCAGGATTGCCTTTGGGCGGGGGAATACGCTCTACGATGGCATTCAATATTTCTTCGATACCGATGCCGGCTTTGCCCGAAGCAGGTATGATGTCGTCGCGGTCGCAGGCCAGCAGGTCTTCCATTTCGTCTTTGACTTCTTCGGGCATGGCACCGGGGAGGTCTATTTTGTTCAAAACAGGTATAATGACCAGCCCTTGATTCATGGCCAAATAAAGGTTGGAAATCGTCTGTGCTTCTACCCCTTGCGAAGCATCTACGAGCAGGAGCGCGCCCTCGCAGGCAGCGATCGAGCGCGAAACCTCATAACTAAAATCCACATGGCCAGGGGTGTCTATGAGATTGAGCGTATATTTTTCACCTTTATAATAATAGTCCATCTGAATAGCGTGGCTCTTAATGGTGATACCACGCTCACGCTCCAAGTCCATGTCGTCGAGGAGTTGGGCTTGCATCTGACGGTCTGTAACGGTCTTCGTAAACTCCAACAAGCGATCGGCTAAGGTACTCTTGCCGTGGTCAATATGAGCTATGATGCAGAAATTGCGAATGTTGTTCATTGAGATAGTTTTGAGTCTTGAGTCTTGAGTCTTGGGTATTTACCAAAACTTCCAACTACTTGTTTCTTTGTTTGGTTTGCAAAATTACGTCAGAATTAGGGAATATTAGCAGGCTCATTGGGATTCTACGATTTTTTTGACAACTATTTTGAACTTATGAATGTTGAACATCTATCTGCTTAGTATGAAGTGTGTCAAAATTTATTATTCAACATACAATCCCATGAATCACATCACAGGACTACACCACGTAACGGCCATGGCTTCCGATGCACAGCTAAACGTGGACTTTTATGCCGGTATTTTAGGGCTACGAATGGTCAAAAAAACGATCAATTTCGATGCGCCTGATATTTATCATCTTTATTATGGCGACGAAGTGGGGTCAGTCGGAACGATAATGACGTTTTTCCCAATTCAAGGATTACGTCAAGGCCGCAAGGGCAAAGGCCAAATGACCGTAACGGCTTTTTCGATACCCGAAAACTCGTTGAACTATTGGATGAAACGCCTCGATAAATTTGGCATCAAATACACCCACCCCCAGCAACGGTTCGACCATGAAGCCTTCATTTATTTTGAGGACAACGACGGCTTAGGGGTAGAACTCGTAGCCAACAAAACCGATGCTCGCCAAGGATTCACGTATGGGCAAATCCCCGCGGAGCACGCCGTGAAGGGGTTTTATGGGGTAGCCCTTAGTGAGGAAGGCTACGAGCGTACTGCTGGACTACTCACCGAGCAAATGAACCATCAAATTGTGGCTCAAAAAGGTAATACGCTACGGCTGTCGGCCAGTGGTAAGCCGGGCGATTTTGTAGATGTGGTCTGTGAGCCTACGATTCAGCGCGGTCTTAATGGCAGCGGTACGGTACATCATTTGGCATTTGCTACTCCCAATGATGCTATCCAACTCGAACTTCGCGAAAGTCTGCTCACCAAAGGTACGGTACAGCCTACACCCGTGTTGGATCGTCAGTATTTTCATTCTATTTATTTTCGTGAGCCTGGAGGCGTGCTGTTTGAAGTAGCTACCAGCGATATTGGTTTTACCTACGACGAACCCAAAGAGCATCTCGGCGAAGCCCTCAAACTGCCTCCATGGGAAGAACCCAACCGTGAGCAGATTGAAAAATCCCTCAAACCGATTGCACTCAACATCGAAAAGTTTATGGACTAACATCATGCACCAATTTCAGATATTAGAGAAAGGAAAACCGCAGCAGCAAGCCCAAAAAGCCTTGATTTTATTGCACGGTAGGGGTGCATCGGCCCAAGACATCATCGGGCTGGCCGACGAGTTTTGTGATGATACTTTTTATATAGCCGCGCCCCAAGCCACCAACCGTACTTGGTATCCTTACGGTTTTATGCTTCCCGAAAATCAAAACGAACCCTGGCTGAGTTCGGCGGTGCAAGTCGTTCAGGGTCTTATTGACGAAGTCGCCGCCTACATTCCTACCCGTCAGATTTATCTTATGGGCTTTTCGCAGGGGGCTTGTTTGGCTCTTGAGGTAGCTGCCCGCTATGCCCAACCGTACGCAGGGGTGGTGGCTTTTACGGGAGGGTTGATTGGCGAAAATATCAATACTGAAAAATACAAGGGAGATTTTGGGGGAACAAAAATCTTCATTGGTAACAGCGACCGCGACCCACACGTACCGCAGCACCGCTCCCAAGACTCTCAAAAAGTGCTGGAGGCTATGGGAGCCCAGGTAATGCTCAAGATTTATGCCAATATGCCGCATACTATCGTCCAAGACGAAATCTTGAGCGTCAAGAAATTAATGTTTTGAGGCAGAACGCTTATCTAAACTCCAGCGTATGGATTTTACCTGATTGGTAGTTGAGTAAATACAGTTCGCCGGATTCATCTTCACCAAAAGACGACAACGCCCCAATCAATCGGGCAAGGTAGGTATTGGTAGCTTGGCGGGAGGTTTCGTTGTAGTCTAAGGCCCAAATGTTGCCACTGACATAGTCGCCATAGACGTATCGTCCTACCAAATTGGGTAATTTTTTGCCTCGATATACATAGCCTCCCGTAATCGAACGGCCTTCGGAGGTGCCGTAGTCTAATACAGGCTCGACAAAGCCCGTGCGGTTGCAATTGTTGGCGGGGTTGAAACATTCGCGGCCTTCGACTACACGCCAGCCGAAATTCCCCCCACGCTCCAGAATGTCTATTTCTTCGCGGGTGTTTTGCCCTACGTCAGCTATCCACATACGCCCATTGGCGCGGTCAGCGGTCATTTTCCAAGGGTTGCGAAGGCCGTATGCAAAAATTTCAGGGCGCGCGTTGGAATTGTTGCGAAAGGGATTGTCGGCCGGAATGGAATATGGCAGCCCATTTTCGGTACGATTGACATCAATTCGTAAGATTTTACCGAGCAAGTTTCCTAAGTTTTGGGAGTTGTTTTGTGGGTCGCCACCCGAGCCGCCATCGCCAGTGGTGATGTACAAAAAGCCATCGCGTCCGAAGAGAATGGAGCCAGCATTGTGGTTGGCGAAGGGCTGGTTGTAAGCAAGTATCACTTGCTCGCTGTTGGGGTCAGCGATGGTGCGATTGGTAGAAAAACGCGAGATGACCGATTGCAACTGCCCATTGTTTCGACGGGTATAATGTACAAAAATCTGGCCGTTGGTACTAAAATTAGGGTGAAATGCCATACCCAACAACCCCGTTTCGCCGCCCGAAGTTACGCGACTGCTGATGTCGAGAAAGACTTCGGTTTGAGCGATGGAAGCCTCATTCCGAAACACTCGTACTACTCCACGCTGCTCCAAGACAAAAAGACGATTGCTACCGTCGGCGGCATGAATCATTTCCACCGGAGCATTGAAAGTGAGGTTTTGGAATGTTTCCACCATTCTCCAAGTAGCGTTGGGGTTGGGAGCTGGGGTAGTGGGTGTATTGTCTTCGGGCTTTTTGCAAGTGAGGGCTGTCCCTGCGACAATCACTAAGGCTACAATACGCAAGATTTTCATGGGCGTTGGATAAGTTACTTTTCAAAAACGACCTGTATAGGTAATTTGTTATGAACAAGAGGCATTATTGCTGCATCGCTTTCGTGTTATTCTACAATTTTGCCCTCTCATCAAAAATGATACAGATTACGGCCTCTTTGTAGTATTCGTACAATAGGCTGAAATGATATGAAGGGTTTTGCAAACGATTTGCTGTTTCCAAGATTTTACTATCCCTCCACCAATCTTTTAAAACAAGCCAGTGCCTTTTTGCTTTCGAGAGCGTAGCGAGCGGTGGAGAGGGCATCGTCGAGGGAGAGAGTGGGGTTGGCGGTTTTCAAGGCCAAAGCAGCATTCGCCAAAACCACATTTTTTTGGGTTTTGGTCGCTTCATCGTTTAGCACATTCAAAAAAATCTTGGCAGAGGCTTCGAGCGAATCCCCTCCCGAAAGGTCTGCTGCACTTACAGTTTTCATGCCTAAGTTTTGTGGGGAAAGGATTTGCTCTTCGGTGCGGCTGATGAGTTTGAAATCGCCCGTCAGAGAGATTTCGTCGTAGCCGTCGAGGCTATGAATAATGGTATAGTTTCCTTCTGTTTTTTGATAAAGTAAAGCATAAAGCCTTGCCAATTCTAAGCTAAAAACCCCGACGAGTTGTTTGCGAGGAAAACTGGGATTGATCATCGGCCCCAGCATATTGAAAAAGGTCTTGATACCCAGTTCTTTGCGAATAGGGGCTACATACTTCATCGCTGGATGAAACAAAGGAGCGTGCAGGTAGCAGATACCCGCTGTTTCGATTTTGTGTCGGAGATAGTCGGGGTCGTTGCTGAATTTGATGCCGAGGTATTCGAGTACGGTCGAAGAGCCTACGGCACTCGACACACCATGATTGCCGTGTTTGGCTACTCGCTGCCCTGCCCCTGCCACAACAAAGGCCGAAAGGGTAGAAACATTGAAGGTATCTTTGCCATCGCCGCCTGTGCCGCACACGTCTATAGCATCGAACTCTCTCAAATCAATCGGCACACAGAGCGAAAGCATGGCTTCTCGAAAGCCCGATAGTTCTTCTACTGTGATGCCCCGCATGGCGAAAATCGTCAAAAAACTGGCGATTTGGGCAGGGTTGTGCTTGCCTTGCCCGATGTCGGTCAAAGTATCGAAGGCTGTTTGGTAGTCGAGGGTTTGATAGTGGAGTAAGCGTTGGAGTATAGCTTTCATGCTATGGGGTTTTGTTTTATTTCGTCTAAAATTTGTTGAGCACCGAGTTGGAGTAATTTTTCGGCCAAAGCGATGCCTATTTTTTCAGCTTCATTGATTGGTGCAGTCAGTGTTTCTCTCAAAAACTGCCGACCGTCTAAACTCACCACACCGCCCGTCAAGACGATTTGATTTCCCTCCAAAGTAGCCAATCCAAATACCGGTACACTACAGCCTCCTTGTAGGTATTTGAGGAAAGCTCTTTCGGCCAACAGACAAATTTCAGTGTGATGGTCATTGACCAAACGCTTGATTACTGTTTTTTTATTTTCCTCAAGAGATGTCGAGCATTGCACCGCTACCGAGCCTTGCCCTACGGCTGGCGTAAACTTTTCGGTAGGCAGATGCGCTACTATCAAGTCATCGTACCCCATGCGGTGTACTCCCGCGTATGCCAACAGCAGCGCGTCACAATTCCCCTCTTTGAGTTTGCGAAGGCGAGTTTGGAGATTGCCGCGCATATCGGTTGTCTGTACTTGTGGGTAAAAATGCTTGAGCATGGCAACACGGCGCGTAGAAGAAGTGCCGACGGTGAGATTGAAGTCTTGGGTCTTGGGTCTTGGGTCGAGGGTCAAGTTTTTATCAAAACTCACCAATACGTCATTGACTTGCTCGCGTTCGGTGAAGGCAAGAATGGGGAGAGTGGGGTCGAGTACAGAGGGGAGGTCTTTGGCACTATGTACAGCGATGTCTATTCGCCTGTCGAGGAGTTGTTCTTCGAGTTCTTTGGTGAAAACCCCTTTACTACCAATCTTGGAAAGCGAACGATCGAGGATTTGGTCACCGGTGGTTTCGATGATGACAATTTCGGTACTAAGCCCACCTGCCCGTAAAAGTTTTTCGATATGGTATGCTTGCCAAAGAGCCAGTTGGCTGCCACGTGTTCCGATTCTGATAGAAGACATTGAAAAATGAGAAATGAATGATGCTGCTATTGATTAGCTAAGCGGCAAAAGTAACAGATTGGTCAAAAAATACCTCTATTGAAAGTAGTCATACCTGCAACTTTCTTAGGTTTGTATGCGTACATACTTTTGTGTAAATGTGCAGACCAAAATCCAAACATTGAATCAATGAGGTTTTGCTACTTTGAAACCTCGGAGAGGCATAAGTTTTGTAGGTCATCACATAAAAAACCAATATATGCCAAACATCTGTAAGCTATCGTAACAATCTGCCAATAATTTCGTTAGTCTTACATACAAAAATTCTAATGTAAAATATTTGGCTAATGATTCCACTACACCAAATATTTTCTCTAAATTTTCGCCCTAATACAATTTTTCATGAAGTATTTTCTACGTTTTTCATTTGTTTTCTGTGCGATTTTCGGCCTTCTTTTTCTCGATGCGCAAGCTCAAAATCGTGTGCTTTCCGGAAAAGTAACCTCGGCTGCCGACGGCCAACCCATGCCGGGTGTGAATGTTACGATCAAAGGCTCTCCAACGGGAGCTACCACCGACAGTGACGGCAACTACCGATTGGGTATTCCGGCGGGTAGGGTTACGGTTGTTTTTTCGTTTATTGGTATGCTACCGCAAGAGGTAGTAGTGGGAGCGCGCACTACCATCAATGTAGAAATGGCCGAAAACCCTACGGAACTCAACGAAGTGGTCGTTACGGGCTACAATACTGCCCAAAAGAAGGATATTTTGGGTTCGATTACGTCGGTTTCTCCTGCCAAGTTCAAAGATATTCCCATAGCGGGTTTTGATCAAGCATTGCAAGGGCAAGCGGCTGGAGTTCAAGTAACACAATCGTCGGGGACACCGGGCGGTGGCGTGGCGGTGCGTATCAGAGGAAATACTTCGATTTCGGCCTCCAATAGACCTTTATTCATCGTGGACGGTATCCCGATCGCTGATGGTGCTATTTCGGGTCGGAGTTTCGGAGGGCAAAACGACAACGCACTGGCATTGATTAACCCCAATGATATTGAGTCTATACAAGTACTGAAAGATGCCTCTGCCAAGGCCATTTATGGTTCACGCGCAGCCAATGGGGTAGTGCTTATTACGACCAAGAGAGGCAAGGCCAACTCGCGCACCTCTGTAACAGCCGATATACAGCGAGGTATCGTTGATATCGTCAGAAAGGTAGATTTGTTGAGTGCGAGCGAATTGCTGGCATTGCAGCGCGAAGCCGTAACAAACGCAGGCCAAGACCCCGACCAGCGAGGCTTGATTCCAGGCGTAACCGACGGTACCAACACCGACTGGCTTGACGCTGTGCTTCGCCGTGGTATCTATCAGCAATACCAACTATCGGCAACAGGGGGCAACGACCGCAC
The DNA here is from genome assembly GCA_046294665.1 of Runella sp. Lineage (GTDB taxonomy): Bacteria > Bacteroidota > Bacteroidia > Cytophagales > Spirosomataceae > Runella. The sequence goes on along the minus strand of JBKBKL010000068.1, from coordinate 394 downwards.
CCGCTTTTATATGAGTAGCAACCTCCGCGATGAGGAAGGCGTTCAACTCAACAACCGCTTTACTCGCTACTCTGGGGCAATCAATCTCGATCATAAGGCCAATCAACGATTTTCGTTAAGTTCCAACCTATCTTTGGCTTTCACGACCAACGACCGCGTCAAAGGTGATAACTTCTTAGACGGGGTGTATTCGGGAGCTATCAAAAGCCTGCCTTACTTCTCACCATGGAACGAACAAGGCAAACTCTACGGTCCCGGAGATCCCAACTACGCTGGATTCCCGAATTTTAACCCTGTAGGTCAGGCACTTTTGCCTCGCTTTCGGACTCATGGCCTCAAAATCTTGACGGGTATCAGCGGTCAGTACGAAATCCTTAAAAACTTACGTCTTACC
>JBKBKL010000067.1:0-21345 GCA_046294665.1 Runella sp. | reverse complement strand
CTATTCTTCAACAGAGCCAAGAGCAAATTTTGGAAAAATTTGTTTGGAAAAATAAGGTTTTCCAACAGGCTAAAATAACACTTACTTGGGGCGCATTAATGCTTAAAGATAAGACCTATTCAGTCGTTAGAGTACAAGTGTTTGACCGAGAAAAAAAATCTATCTTCAAAGAACCAATGTTGTTGATAACCAACGAGTTAGTTGACAACCTTGAGGCTGCTTTTGAAATATATAGAGCCTATCTAAGGCGTTCAAAAATTGAAACCGTTTTTAAGTTTTTAAAAGACCAGTTAGGCTGGCAGGAGTTCAGAGTTCGAGATTTTGTCGTTATTCAAAATATCATTTCCTTGTGCTTTTTTGTGGCAGGGTATTTTTATGAAAATCAACACCAGATTATAAAAGACCCACAAGTCATAATCATTTGTCAATTAGCCAACAGCAAAGGTAAAGTTAGCCAATATTTCTATCTTGAAGGACTGAAAATTTTGGCAAATTTTATTCTGTTTCAAGATTTTGTAAAACAACAAAATTTAACACAAGAACAAGTAAATCAACTAATTAGTATGGTATAAATCACTTTTACAGAGTTTTCAATGATAAAAGACTCAGGTGGAATATTGGCAACAAAAATTCAGAAAGTATGTAATTTTATCAAAGAAATAAATTGCGACAATGTAACAAATTCACGAGCGGGGGCTTTATTTAATGAAGTTAAAGTCAGCGAATTAGGTCTTATATACTTCATAGGTGGAAGTTTGGTAATAGCTAGTGGTTCTACTGGTGGTTTGGTGTTATTGTACTATTTTAATTTACTAATTTTACCTTATGCAGTCTATATGTTGTTTTACCAAGCATTTATGATTAAGCAATGGTGTATCTTTTGTTTAATCATCAATGCAATCATTTGGCTTACAGCCGCATTAGAATATTTATATATAAATTACAAAAATATATCATTCGATAACCCCCTACTTTTTTTTTTCGCTTTTGTTGTATCAACTACCCTTTGGTTGATGATTCGTCCTCAAATCATTTCATCGTCAAAAGAGTATAAGACAAGGTTAGAAATAGCTCGATTTAAATCTAACCCCTTTATCTTCCAAAAACTTTTGGAAAACCAGCCAGTCGTTAATATTCCCACTTTTTCTAAAGAGGTAATGCTTGGCTTCTCCGATGCATTACATCAGATTGTATTTGTAAGCAATCCGCATTGCCCACCTTGCAAAGAAGCCTTCAATGAAATTTTAAAATTAAAGGGCATGTATGAAAATAATATCAAAGTCACTTTTCGATTTATGGGTGATATCAGTAATCCCAATCATGAGATAAATAAAGTAGCTCAAATACTTATTTCACTGGCTGACTCGCCGCTTTTGGAGAAAGCATTAGATGAATGGTTTAGATATAAAGATTTCAAAACATGGTCAATGAAGTATCATCAAGGAATTTCGTCTGCTATAAAGTCAATTCATCAACAACATTTAGAATGGTGTGAAATAGCTCAAGTAGAGTACACCCCCTCCATTTTTATCAATGGAAGATTATTGCCTGATTTTTATGAAACAGAAGATCTATTGGCTCACTTTGAAAATATTTTGATCCTTCATCAGGTTGAAGTATGACCAAATAAAGTACAATAGCTTAATTGTCAGTATATTACTGAAGACACCTCAAAGCCAATGCCCCCCTTCCCCCACTACCGTCAGCATGATGCCATGGACTGTGGCCCTACGTGTCTTCGTATGATTGCCAAGTAATGGGCATACCTACAGTGCACAGCAGCTACGTCAGTGGACACAAATAGGCAAAGATGGGGTCAATCTGCTGGGTATAGCCGAGGCCGCTGAGCGCATAGGATTCCGAACGTTGGCCGTCAAAATCTCCTATCAAAAATTGCTATCAGAAGCAACCCTACCTGCTATCCTACATTGGGGGCACAATCATTTTGTGGTACTCCTCCAGCCCCCCCGCTCCCGATGGAGGAGTTTTTTTCGTGCCTTTCATCAACAACCCACAGGAGTAAAGGTGGCTGATCCTGCTTGTGGTCTGATGGCTTACACTCGGGAGGAATTTGAGCGTCAATGGGCTAACTCTCTCGATACCAGCGGTCAGAAAGTAGGGGTAGCATTGCTACTCGAACCAAGTCCCCGTACTCCCGGAGAGAAAATAAGCACCGATCAAGAAACTCCCTCCCCCCAAAACAAGGGTGTGAGTATATTGTGGCAGCACCGCCGCTTGATAGTACAGTTGATGATAGGCTTGTTGGTGGCGAGTATGCTCCAATTGATTTTTCCTTTTCTGACCCAGTCGGTAGTGGACGTAGGCGTACAAACGCGCAACACCTCTTTTGTACTACTGATACTGCTGGCTCAATTAGCCCTAACGGTGGGGCGTACTTCGGTAGAGTTCATTCGGTCGTGGCTCTTGATACACCTCAGCACCCGTATCAACTTGTCTTTGCTGTCTGATTTTATGCTCAAGCTCACCCGCTTGCCGCTCTCATTTTTCGACACCAAGCACTTTGGCGACATCATGCAGCGCATCAACGACCACCACCGCATCGAACAATTTCTGACAGGCCAAGCCCTCAATACCCTCTTTTCGTTGTTCAATCTGGTCGTCTTTGGGGCTGTATTGGCCTCCTATCACCTGACCATTTTTGGGGTGTTGCTGTTGGCTGGGCTACTTTATGCAGGCTGGGTGAGTTTATTTCTCCAATACAGGCGCAAATTGGACTACCAACGCTTCGGCATCAATGCCAAAAACAATGGCACTCTGGTACAGCTTGTACAAGCCATGCACGATATCCGACTGGCAGGCGCAGAAACACCCATGCGCTGGCAATGGGAACAGCTTCAAGTACAATCTTTTAAGCTGGGCATGAGGGGCTTATCGCTCTCGCAGTGGCAGCAGGCAGGCGCATTACTCATCAACGAAGGCAAAAGCATATTTATCACTTTTTTGTCGGCACAGGCTGTCATCAATGGGCAACTCACACTGGGGGGGATGTTGGCCGTGCAGTATATCATCGGGCAAGTCAATAGCCCCATTGACCAACTGGTAGGGCTGCTCCAATCAGGCCAAGATGCCAAGATAAGTTGGGAGAGGCTGGGAGAAGTATATCAACACAAAGACGAGGAAAGCACCGAGGCAATCGTTGATTTGCCCAAAGACAAGCACATCTACATCAAGAATTTGGCCTTCGCTTACCCGGGTGCGGGCAACGCCCCGGTTTTTGAGCAGTTGAGTTTGTGGATACCTCAAGGCAAAACGACGGCCATTGTGGGCAGCAGTGGAAGCGGCAAAACTACCCTTTTGAAGTTACTACTGCGGTTTTATGAACCTACTGCCGCCAGCCCCAAGGAGGGGGTGTTTGTAGGTGGGGTTCGTTTGTCTTCTATCTCTCATAAATATTGGCGGCAGCAGTGTGGGGTAGTGATGCAAGAGGGTTATCTTTTCTCCGATACCATAGCCCGCAACATCGCCGTGGGAGTGGCTTACATAGACCAATCCAAGCTCTATCATGCCGCAAGCGTAGCCAATATACTCGAATTTATAAAGAGCTTACCGCTGGGGTTTCATACCAAAATAGGGGCAGAAGGCAATGGATTGAGCCAAGGACAAAAACAACGGATTCTGATAGCAAGGGCGGTGTACAAAGACCCCCACTATATTTTTTTTGACGAAGCCACCAATGCCCTTGATGCCAACAATGAAGCCAAGATTGTCGAAAATCTGGGGCAGTTCTTCCAAAATCGAACGGTAGTCATCGTAGCACACCGACTCAGTACCGTCAAAAATGCTGATCAAATCGTAGTCATGGAAAAAGGACAGATTGTGGAAATAGGCACACATCAAGAGCTATCGGCCAAACGTGGGTCTTATTTTGAGTTGGTAAAAAATCAGTTGGAACTGGAAGTGTAAACTTTTCTTTGGAGTAGGGTAGCTACAAAAATGAATAATCAAACCAAATTATCGTCAGAATCGGGAAAATACCTGGGTAGATGGCTCGATACTCCTCCATCGGGGGGCGGGGGGCTGGTATTTTTTCAAGAACTTCGCAGCGAAGAAGTGCAAGAACTTTTGAGCAATGCCCCCCCTTGGGCTTTACGTTGGGGCAATACCTTTTTCTTTGTGGTATTGATGGGCGTTTTGGGGTTGAGTTTTGTCATTAAATACCCCGAAATCATAACAGCCCCTTTTTTACTCACCTCCACCGACACCCCCAAACCTGTCGTAGCCAAAACCAACGGGCGGCTGGTCAAACTATGGGTCGAAGACAATACCCCCGTACAGCAGGGGCAGTTACTGGCTTTTTTGGAAAGCAACGCCTCTCACCTCGAAGTGCTGGCCTTGGAGCAAGCCTTAGATAGCCTCAGCGATTTGGTAAATAGAGGGCAATTCGAGGCCATATTCCGTTTTCGTAGTCAAGATTTTCGACATTTGGGCGAACTTCAGACCGACTACCAGACTTTTATACAGTCTTTTACCGAAACAGTTACCCTTTTTGCCGCAGGTTATTTGGGCAAGCGTCGGGCGTTTATTGCGGCAGAATTGGCCGATTTGCAGCAGCACCAACAGCAGTTGCAGCAGCAACTTTCGCTTCAGCATCAAGAACTCCAAATGGCCGAGCGAGAGTTTGAGATGCACCAAAAACTGTATGAGCAGCGTGTGATTTCATGGGCAGAGTACCAGCGCGAGCAGCGGAGTCTTTTGGCTAAACAAATGCCGCTAAAGCAGTTGGAAATGAGCCTAACTGCCAACCAAACCTCCCAAACCCAAAAGCGCAAAGAGAGCGTAGAACTCGACAAACAAGCCAACGACCAAAAGGTAAAATTTGGGCAAGCATTGGGAGCATTGAGAGCAGCCGTAGGAGCTTGGAAGATGCGATATGTACCCACCGCCCCACGAGCTGGAAGAGTACTATTTGCGGCTTCTTGGCAAGAGCAGCAGATGGTCAAAGGGGAGGAAGTATTGTTTTATGTAGGAAGTGAGCAGAAAGGGTATGTGGGCGAGGCCAAAATTCGTCAAGTCAATGCGGGCAAAGTGCGTGAAGGTCAGCGGGTGTTGATTAAATTGGCGAGTTACCCTTTTGAGCAATATGGTATGATAGAAGGAAAGATAGAACAGATAGCTGCTATGGTATCGCCAGACAGTACTTTTCGAGCGGTGATTGTACTGCCCCATGGCCTACAAACTACCTCTCAAAAGATAATCCCCTTCAAAAATGGCCTCACCGCCACCGCTGGTATCATCACTGATGAAGTCAGCGTAGCCCAACGCCTTTTCTTCCAATGGCGAATGTTGTATCAAAAGTAAAGTTATTCTTGTTATGTTTTGCGTTTCAAACGCACCTCATCAACGCAACACCCAAAATCACCCTCTACGTCTTACCTTGAAGAGTTTGATAAGTATCGGTACATAGTCCTCTTTGGTATTGATAGCGACGTAGTTGATGTCATTCTGGCGGGCAAACTGCTCCATTTTTCTGCCTAAAATATTGAACTCTTGACGCATATTTCGTCGAAACCACGGTGAAGAAGTATTGACCCAAAGGGTGCGGTTGGTTTCGGGATCTACGGTGGGTATGATGCCCATACGAGGCAGGCGAGTTTCGCGAGGGTCGAGTAAATGAATCAATACCAAATCGTGTTTGCGAGCCAGTGCCCGTAGGTTATGCTCATAGTTTTGGTCAATAAAATCTGAAATAAAAATCACTACACTTCGCCTTTTGAGTACGTTGAGCGTAAACAGAATAGCCTCCGCCAAATTGGTTTTGGACGATTGTGGCTTGAGTTTGTACATCTCTCCCAAGATTTCATAAATCTGCTTCATGCCATTGGTGGGGCGTATGTATTTCTCTTTTTGGTCAGAAAAACACAGCAGCCCAACATGGCTGGCTTCTTGAATTGCCGACAAAGCCAACACCCCGCAAATTTCTTTGGCTACATCTATTTTGGCTTTTGTAGCTTCGCCCACCTGCTGCGAGCCGCTGACATCGAGCAGAAAAAAAACGGTTTGTTCTTTTTCTTCCCTAAAAATCTTGACAAAAGTACCATGCCCTTTGGCCGATACATTCCAGTCTATGGTGCGCACGTCGTCGCCGTATTGGTATTCGCGTAGGTCGGTAAATTCGAGGCCAGACCCTTTGAAGACCGAACGGAAACTTCCGCGCATATCGGCATTGACGGCTTTGCGGATTCTGATTTCGTATTGACGAATTTTGGTGATAAATTGCCCAATCATCTCTATTTTTGTTTCATCATCTTCTCAAAATTACTAAAATCAGCCATGTTATCTCGTTTTTTTGTCGGCTTACTCATCTGTTTGTGTGGTCTCATGGGGTGTCAAGAGTCCCCCAAAGTACCAGAAGGGACGGTTTCGGAAGAAAAAATGGCGAAGATTCTGACCGAAATCCATCTGATCGAAGCTCGTGTAAGCAGACTGTCTTTGACTTCGCTCGACTCCTCGACGGTCATAACGGAGCATCTGAAACAACAAGTTTTCAAAAAATATCAAGTGGACTCTGCTGCCTACAACCGTAGCTACCAGTTTTATTCGACCAATCCGGCCTTTTTGGAGCGTATTTATCAGCAAGTACTGAAAGACCTCGAAGCCCGCGAGAAGAAAAAAGATTATAAGGGCTTGTGAAATCCTATCCTCTGATGTTACGTAACTTCGAGTTAAGTTTATTTCGGAAAAGAGATTTAACCTTGTGCCTCTTCGACGCTTGAGGGTTTTGATGTGGTATTTATCCTACAAAACTTGCGCCTCTCCGAGGCTTCGGAGAAGCTAAACCTTTGTAGTAATCAAAGTTTTTCTATCGTTTCATATCGCTTCGGAGAAGCGAAACTTAATTTGCCAAAATTGATTTTCAAAAAATAATATTGTATTTGCTATGACAGATGAACTCAAAAAGGCCATTGCGGCTATGCCAATCAAAGAAAAGGACAAGCTATTGCTTCGACTCATAGCCAAAGACGACCTGCTGATACAACGCCTACATTTTGAACTGATTGAGCAAGGCGACACCATTCAAAGCCGACGCGACGACATCAAACTACGCATACTAAAAGTAGCCAAAATGACCCATGACACTCCCGGTTGGATGATGATGGATATGCGTTCGTTCAGCGGGGAGATTACCCAACATATCAAGGTTACGAAAGATAAATACGGGGAGATCGAACTGACGCTGTACTTGCTATTGACCTTCTTTGAGCATCAGACTAAGCTGCTGAAAGAATACAATCGCCGTAGCGATAGCTGCGCGGAGTATATTGCCAAAAAAACCGATGGTCTCTTGAAAAAATTGGCGAAGTTTGATAGTGAGTATTACGTTGATTTTGAGCAGGATATAAAGAAGCTATTGGATTATGTACACAGCCATTGTTCAAAAAACTACGCCCGAACGCTCAACATACCCCAGCATTGGCCATAGTATTTTTACTTTTTGACAGCCATCACCATTTTAATATCGAGCTTGGCTCCTATGGCCAATACATCTACCAAATCTTGCACTGATATAGATTGATCTACCTGAAGAATAACCGTTTTCTCATCTACTCCTGCAAAAGCCGCCGATAGGGTACTTTCAAGTTGTTCTTTGGATACAGGGGTTCGGTCGAGAAAATAGTTTTTCTGGGCATCTACAGCCAAGGTTGTCTGTTTTTTCTGCATTTTCTGGGCAGCAGTAGCTTTGGGCAACATCAACTTGATGACATTGGGATTGACCATGGTAGAGATAATCAAAAAGAACAACATCAAAAAAAACATGATGTCGTTGAGTGATTGTGTAAATACCTCAGGGGCAAATCTACTTTTGCGGCGTATTCTCATGGCTTACCGATTGGCAATAGGTTTTTGGAGTATGTCTAAGAAATCAAAAGCACCTGCTTGAAGTTTGAGGGCGATGCGGTCTATCTTCATATTGAGTAGATGGTAGCCCATATAGGCAATCAAACCTACAATCAACCCTGCGCCAGAAGTTACCATTTTTTCGTACATACCACTGGCAATGGTGCTGATGTCGAAGTCGTTGGAAAGAGAAATACTATAAAAGATATTGATGATCCCCGAAATCGTACCCACAAAACCAAGCATCGGAGCAATCCCCGCAATCACCCCCAAGTAGGAGAGATTGCCTTCCATACGTGCTATTTCGATTTGGCTGGCATTTTCGATGGTACTTTCGATGTCTTTGATGGAGTACCCGATACGCCCTACGGCTTTTTCAAAAATACGCCCTGCGGCACTGCGCTGGTTGCGGCATACAGATTCGGCAGATTTGATATTGCCTTGTTGAATGAAATCTTTGACGTTGTCTATAAAACTGGGTTCGATTTTGCTGTTGGCATTGATAGCCAGCCATCGTTCGATGATTAGAAAAAGCGTTGCAAAAAACATCAAAAGGAGTGGTATCATCACCCAGCCTCCTTTCATCATCAAATCAAACAGCGAAATCCCTTGGTTGGTAGCGGCCGTAGCCATAGAATCAGTAGCGGTGGTGGCTTGAAGTAAAATCATTGAAGGTGTTTATTTTGCTGTGTCAAAAACGGAGAGGATTGTTGAATTATTGTTTTTGCGGCCAAATATACGAACTTCTATCTGTATTGGTATTTTCAAAACCTATCGGACTTTTAAAAAGTAATTTTTTGGAACTATTTTTGAAGATGACAAACCCCTCTCAATCTACTACCTCCTCTGCTCCTGTATCTGCTTGGTCTGGGGTGAGTACTCGTCATTATCATGCCAGCGAAATCGCCCTGCTCAACTCTGTGGACTGTGTCATTTTTGGATTTTATGAAACAACGCTACACGTACTACTGCACCGCTTTCCTTATGAGCCATTCAAAGGGTATTGGGCACTGTTGGGCGGTTTTGTTCACCCCGACGAAAGTATAGACGAAGCTGCCCGTAATACTGTGGAACGGCTTACAGGACTCGAAAATGTGTATATGGAGCAGGTATATACTTTTGGCGATACGTTTCGTGTACCTTCAGAGCGGGTCATTACGACCTGCTATTATGCCCTTATCGAGGTAGAACCTACTTTGACCAAACTTTCGCAGACATTTGGAGCTACTTGGCATCCTATCGAAAGTATCGCTCAACTCAATTTGGTGTATGACCACCCTCAAATGTTTGAGAAAGCATTAGAGCAACTGCGCCGTAGGGTGCGCTATCAGCCGATAGGCTTTGAACTTTTGCCCGAAAAATTTACGATGCTCGAACTCCGCCAACTCTATGAATCTATCTTGGGGAGGCCACTCGATAAACGCAATTTTAGCAAAAAAGTACTGAAAATGAACCTTTTACAAAAGTTGAAAGAAAAACAAAAAGGGACTTCGCGGCGAGGGGCTTATTACTTTCGATTTGATGAAAAACGTTATCAGGAATTATTGGCAACGGGTTTCTTGTTTGAAGTTTGAGCCAGGAAAGTTTTTGATTAATTTTGTCAGTTCTTAACACTACCCATTGTTCTTTCTTCGAATGAAAATCAATCTTCACCAACAAGAGTCTTTTGAAAGCCGCCATCATGGCCAACGCCCCCAAGATTTGCAAGAAATGTTACGCACCGTAGGCGTACATACCCTTGATGAACTCATCGAACAGACCGTACCAGCCGCTATTCGTTTAGCCAATCCCCTCCAACTGCCTGCTGCCAAGTCAGAGTTTGAGTATCTTCAAGATATGAAAACGGTGGCTCGCCAAAATCGTGTATTTCAGTCGTACATCGGTATGGGATATTATGATACAATCACGCCCAATGTGATTTTGCGCAATATCCTTGAAAATCCCGCTTGGTACACTGCTTACACACCTTATCAGGCCGAAATCGCACAGGGGCGGCTCGAAATGCTGCTCAATTTCCAAACCGCTATCATAGATCTGACAGGCATGGAAATAGCCAATGCCTCCCTCCTCGACGAAGCCACCGCCGCTGCCGAGGCCATGACCATGCTCCATAGCCTACGCCCTGCGGCCAAGAAAAAAGCAGACACCTTTTTTGTATCTGACCGCTGCCATCCCCAAACCATAGATTTGATTTACACCCGTGCAACTCCACTGGGCATCAACGTCGTCGTAGGCAATCACGCTCACTATGACCTGACCAATCCCGAACTTTTTGGGGTATTGGTACAATATCCTGCTACCGACGGCCAAGTGATAGATTATACCGATTTTATAGCTGCCGCGCACGAACTCAATGTTTTTGTGGCCGTAGCGGCCGATTTGTTAAGCCTTACCTTGCTCAAAGCCCCCGGCGAAATGGGCGCCGACGTAGTAGTAGGAACGGCACAGCGTTTTGGCGTACCTATGGGCTATGGTGGGCCACATGCTGCCTTTTTTGCTACCAAAGAGGCTTTCAAACGGCAGATTCCGGGGCGTATCATCGGGGTTTCTGTTGATACGGAGGGCAATCGAGCCTTACGCATGGCTTTGCAGACACGCGAGCAGCACATACGCCGCGAAAAAGCCACGTCTAACATCTGTACCGCACAGGTACTGCTTTCGGTCATGGCTGCCGCGTATGCGGTCTATCACGGTCCCGAAGGACTCAAAAATATCGCTTCAAAAATTCATGGTTTGACAAAAACCTTTGCCCAAGCTGCCTCACTAATTGGCTATGAAGTACTGACAGACCAGTTTTTTGATACCGTAACGCTCAAAGTACCCGACAGCCAGCACCTCAAAGAAGAAGCCGAAAAGCGCGGTATCAATCTACGATACAATCACGATGGCACCGTGGGGGTATCGTTCGACGAAGCCAAAACTTTCCATGACTTGATTGCGCTCTTAGATTTGTTTGCGACTGCCTCTGGTGAAGCCATCGAAATGAGCGTACCCAACGAAGTAGAGGTAACATTCCCGGACAACATCGCTCGTCAATCAGCCTATCTTACGCACCCCGTATTCAGCAGTTATCATACCGAGCATGATATGCTTCGGTATTTGAAATCGCTCGAAAACAAAGACTTATCGCTGGTTCATTCGATGATTTCGTTGGGTAGCTGTACCATGAAACTCAACGCCACCGCCGAGATGATTCCTGTTACGTGGCCAGAATTTGGGCGTATGCACCCCTTTGCTCCTACTTCACAGACACAAGGCTATCAGATTTTGTTCAAACACCTCAACGACTGGCTTTGCGAAATCACGGGCTTCGCGGCCATGTCTTTACAACCCAACTCTGGCGCACAAGGCGAATATGCCGGTCTGATGACGATTCGAGCCTACCACGAATCACGTGGTGAAGGCCACCGTAACATTGCCCTGATACCCTCGTCTGCACATGGTACTAACCCTGCCTCGGCGGTGATGGCTGGTATGAAAGTGGTCGTAACCAAATGCGACGAACGTGGCAATATAGACGTAGCTGATCTCAAAGCTAAAGCAGAGCAGTATAGCCAAGAGTTGTCGTGTTTGATGGTAACGTACCCTTCAACACATGGCGTTTTTGAAGAAAGCATCATCGAAATCTGTGAGCTTATCCACCGCCACGGTGGGCAAGTCTATATGGACGGAGCCAATATGAACGCCCAAGTAGGACTGACCAGCCCTGCCACGATTGGTGCTGACGTATGCCATTTGAATCTACACAAGACTTTTTGTATTCCACACGGTGGCGGTGGGCCGGGTATGGGGCCTATCGGTGTGGCGGAGCATTTGGTGCCATTTCTGCCGGGACACCTCACCCTCAATCCCTCTCCTTGGCAAGGAGAGGGAAGCAGAAGGCAGGGTGAGGTCGCTACTTTTGGGGCGGTTTCTGCCGCTCCTTATGGCTCGGCCAGCATCTTGACCATATCGCACGCTTACATTGCGATGATGGGCGGTGAGGGCTTAACCAATGCTACCAAAATGGCCATACTCAATGCCAATTACATCAAACAACGCCTTTCAGGCAATGGCGACTATGAGATACTTTACACAGGTGCCAATGGTCGCTGTGCGCATGAGATGATTTTGGATTGCCGACCTTTCAAAGCCGTAGGTATCGAGGCCGAAGACTTAGCCAAGCGACTGATGGATTACGGCTTCCATGCGCCTACGTTGTCGTTTCCGGTGGCGGGTACACTGATGATAGAGCCGACGGAGTCGGAATCGAAGGCAGAGTTAGATCGTTTTTGCGATGCACTTTTGAGCATTCGTGCCGAAATCCGAGAAATAGAAGAAGGATTGGCCGATAAGACCAATAATGTCTTGAAAAATGCTCCACACACGGCCAGAGTGGTTTTGACCGAAAACTGGGATCGCCCTTATAGTCGTGAAAAAGCAGTGTTTCCATTGCCTCATTTACGCTTCAATAAGTTTTGGCCAAGTGTCAGCCGTGTGGACTCTGCTTATGGCGATCGCAATCTGGTCTGCGCTTGTGTACCCATAGAAGAATACGCCCACGAAGAAATATAACTATAACGTGCTGAACTCATCTGAAAAGCCCTTATCAATCGTTGTAAGGGCTTTTTTGTGAGTTTACGTTTGGATTAATTGAAGTTGATACGGTTTGAAGAAACTATTGTTTTTATCAATAGTATCCTATTTTGTTTAATATTAGTGATTAAACTCTAAACAAATTGGAGGGCATGGAGTTTTTAACAGTATTGTTACTAATTTCATTTTAATCACTAAAAACAAAAACAACTATGAAAACTTTCGCAAAAATGATGGGTTCGCGTGTGGTCGCAGTGTTGATGCTTGTAGCTACTGTAACGATGGTTGGGTGTAGAAGAGATGAGCCGACTCCCAATAGTATTACTGATATTGTATTGGCCAATAATGACTTTAGTATCTTGCGAGCAGCCGTTACCCGTGCAGGCTTGGCTGATGCCCTCAAGACAGGTACGCTCACGGTATTTGCTCCCAATGATGCCGCTTTTACAGCTTCCGGCTTAGATCTTAACACCATCAACACCTTAGATGTCAATACACTCAGAGCGGTACTACAATACCATGTTTTGGGAACGACAAATCTCTCTACTGCCCTCCCTACTGCCGATAACACCGAAGTAACTACCCTATCAGGAGCGAAAGCTTTTGTTACAAAAAATGCTTCGGGTGTGTCTATCAATGGCGCACGGGTAATTACCGCCGACATCGCTGCCGACAACGGGGTGATTCACGTGATAGACCGTGTGATCATGCCACCTGCTGGTAATTTGCTCCAAGTAGCTCAAGCGAATGCAAACTTTACTTTCTTAGTGGCTGCCCTCAACCGCGTCATTCAAGGCAATCCTGCCGTGGGGGCTACCATTACTTCTGTACTGACAGGCACTAACCCATTTACAGTTTTTGCTCCTACCAATGCAGCTTTCCAAGCTACACCTTTCAATAGTATCGCTGCAATCAATGCCGCCACAGGCGAAACCCTCAACACCCTTACGGCAGTATTGCTGGCACACGTAGTACCCGGACGTGTCTTTTCGACCAACTTGAGGGCTGGCACCGTTACTACTGCCGGCAATGCACCTATCACTATCACGCTTGGTACGGGTGTACAGGTACGTGGTGCCGGCAATGGTACCAACAACGCCAACGTAACAGGTGCTAATGTCAATGCCACCAACGGTGTCATACACGTCATTGACCGTGTGATTTTGCCATAAACTAATTTCAAACAAAATGCAAAGCGGCAAGTTTATCAACAATAAACTTGCCGCTTTTTTTATGACACTACCCATTACTATCTTTTGGTTTCGCCGCGACCTCCGACTCCACGACAACGCAGGTCTCTATCATGCCCTCAAATCTGGCTATCCTGTTCTTCCAATTTTCATTTTTGATACCGAAATCCTTGACAAACTCGACGAAAAACGCGACCGCCGCGTCGAATTTATTCACAAAGCCCTCGAAGAAATACAGCAGCAACTGGTCGAAATGGGGAGTACTCTTTTGGTCAAGTATGGCAGACCGTCGGAGATTTGGCAAGAGCTTACCCAGCAATATCATATCGCGGAAGTCTATACCAATCACGACTATGAGCCTTATGCTATCGGTCGTGATAAAGCCGTAGGAGCGTTTTTGAATAGCAATGGCACTGCTTTTTATACCCACAAAGACCAGTGCATCTTTGAGAAAAGTGAGATTTTGAGCAATGCGGCCACTCCTTACACTATTTTTACACCTTACAGCCGCAAATGGAAGGAAACGGTCAATGATTTTTATTACAAATCATACCCTACCGAAAAATACTTCGGCCATTTTCTGAAAACTGTCCCCCTGTCTATTCCCAGCCTCGAAAGTATGGGTTTTGAAGCTACGGGCTTGCCCTTTCCTGCCAAAACCGTTCGCGATGACCTCGTGAAGCACTACAAAGAACGCCGCGATATACCCGCTATTCAAGGCACTTCGCGACTGAGTGTACACCTTCGGTTTGGGACAATTTCTGTCCGAGAACTGGCGCGACAAACCAAAGATTTGAGCGAAAACTTCCTAAACGAACTCATTTGGAGAGATTTTTATATGCAAATCCTCTGGCATTTTCCCCAAGTGGGCGAAGGGAAGGCGTTTCGAGCCGAGTACGATAAAATACAGTGGCGAAACGACGAGCAGGAATTTGAACGCTGGTGCCAAGGACGTACAGGCTACCCTATCGTAGATGCGGGTATGCGCGAGCTGAACGCCACAGGCTTCATGCACAATCGTGTGCGTATGATTGTGGCCAGTTTCTTGACCAAACACCTGCTCATAGATTGGCGATGGGGTGAAGCCTATTTTGCCAAAAAACTACTCGATTTCGACCTGTCAGCCAACAATGGCGGCTGGCAATGGGCCTCTGGGTCGGGTACAGACGCTGCCCCCTATTTCCGAATCTTCAATCCTACGTCCCAGACCCAAAAGTTTGACCCACAGTTGGAATACATCAAAAAATGGATTCCCGAACTCAACAGTTTCGATTATCCGCGCCCAATAGTAGATCATGCTTTCGCACGGGAGAGGTGTTTAGCTACTTATCAGAAAGCCCTAAAGCCTTGACTTTCAAAAACCATACCTTACCCAAATTCGCTTGAGAGGGTACCATTCTCCAAGTCAGAAATAGTCAAATCAAAACTGCTCAATTCAACTTCGAGTCGTCCAAAATTTGCTTCCGTATTTGCATGATGGCTTGGCTGAAGGCTTTGTTGGTTTGGCTCGGAAGGGCAAGCTGGGCGTTGTTATAAATAGACATGGGCATCGTTTCTTGGCCTTTGCCGGTGTAGGTACTCAAGAGATTGCCAGCTTTGTCATAAAGCTTTAGTTCGATTTCAATCTCCGAAAGATTTCGGCGTACAGGTACGCCCAGTATCACACCCATCATAGGCAATGTACCAAGGGCCAATGCCGTAGCATTGGGCGGGACGGTACCGGCCCCTATTCCTACACCGACGCTGTAAATGGCGGTACTTGCCCAGTAGTAGCCTGTGGGGCGAGATTTGCCTACAAAACGCTTGATTTCGCCCCGCATGACATAATCAGGATTTTCGACTTGGCGGCTCACAGTAGCAAATACACCATTGGTGGCAAAATCGGTTACGATAGCGTTGGTAATCTCTACGGCCAAGTCGCCTGACAATGCTTTGGGGTTGGTAGCCGAAAACCCACCCAGAGGATTGTCGCGGTCTTTCTCGGGCGAGAAATCTTCGAGTTTTTCTACCATTACTGATTTTTGAATCGTTCGGGGGCTTACGTCCAGGTTTACTTTGGGGGTATAAGAAATTGTAGTACAAGAAGTAAACGATAAAACAGAGAGTATTAGCAACGAGAGAAATTGTACTTTCATACTTTGTAGTGAATTTGTATTGAGATATTGAACTATAAAAATACTATACATATCCTTACCACAAAAGTTTGGTTTAACTTTAGAATGAGATGGCTATCAAATATCAATCAAGACATAGTATATAAAGTGTATAATACGTTATCAAGAGCGATTTTAACTGGCTGCTCATTCCCAGTTATCGTGATTTTAAACGAATAAAAGTACTTGATTTTGAGAAGTTTCCATTTGATAAACGGATTTTTAAGTAAATTTGACTGTTTAAAAATCTAAGCCTATGAACCCTTTGAAAAAACTTGGTTTTTTGTCCATTTATTTGTTGGTCATTGCCTCAAACGGTGTGTTTTTGGCTACCGAAGGGCAGTTTACTTGGACGGGAGGATTGTTTGCTTATCTGTTTGTTCCTTTGATGGACGTACTCATAGGTCGCGATCGTAGCAATGTAGCCAAAGAAGATTTCGAGCGACTGATGCACGATCCATTCTTCGATGCAGTGGTCTATTCTTTGGTATATGTACATTTGGTGCAGTTGGTGTTTGCGGCATTGGCATTCAGCACTTATCCGATGAGCTTTTTTCAAAAGCAAGGATTCATAGCTTCGATAGGTATTTTTTCAGGAACAATGATCAATGTAGCCCACGAGCTGGGGCATAGGAGCAGTAAAGTGGCACAGTTTCATGCCAAACTCACCCTGATGACGGTGTGTTATTATCACTTTTTTATCGAACACAATCGCGGCCACCATACTTGGGTAGCGACCCCCCACGACCCTGCTACAGCCCGCAAAAACCAAAGCGTTTATGCTTTTTGGTGGCAAAGTATGGTAGGGAGTTTCAAAAGTGCTTGGAACATCGAAAAACGCCGCTTAGAAAAAGCACAACTGCCTGTTTGGAGTCTTAAAAATGGCATGATTTGGGCTTGTGTATTGCCTTTAGCATTTGGTGGGCTGTTGGTAGCAGGGGTGAGTTGGGGGGTAGGGCGGCTGGCTTGGGAGGTGGTGCCGTTTTTCTTTTTACAAAGTTTGGTAGCGGTGTTATTGCTCGAAACAATCAATTACATCGAACATTATGGTATTCTTCGCCGCGAAATCGCCCCCGGCAAGTATGAGCGTGTCAATCCGCTTCACTCTTGGAATGCCAACCACATCTTTAGCAATTTGGTTTTGTTCCAACTCCAACGCCACTCCGATCACCATGCTTATGCTTCGCGTCCGTACCAAGTCTTACGACATTTTGACGAAAGCCCACAGTTGCCTTTTGGCTACCCATTGATGATTCTTATGGCTTTAGTACCTCCTCTGTGGTTTCGAGTGATGAACAAACGCCTCGAAGAGTGGCAAGCCCAAGCCTACGATTCGGGCCATATTATGCAAGTAGTAAGGCAGTTTGCGTAAGTTTGTAGCGTACCATTAAACCTCATAGGTTTGCGAAAAACTAACGATGTAACCAACTGATAATCATTAGAAACCTATGAGGTTTTTTTTGCAAATTATACTCAATAAAAAATGAATTGAGAAAATTTGGGCAAGTTAAAGTCCCTTTCTCCTTTGGGGAAAGGGATTTAGGGATAGGGGTTTTCCCAAACCAATTTTGTTTCAGTATAATTTTGAATTCAGCAGATAATTATCTTCAATAGTTCATGTCCACAGTACAGTACAATTACCAGCCCGAACACCTCAACGTATCAGAGCCAAGCAAATATACCCTCGATACGCTCAAATCGGAGGAGATGGTCATCAATCTTGGCCCCCAGCACCCTTCTACACACGGTGTGCTAAGGCTTGAGGTCGTGTCTGACGGCGAAATCATCGTGGACGTAGTGCCGCATCTGGGCTATCTGCATCGCTGTTTTGAAAAACACGCCGAATCGCTGCCCTTCAATCAAATCATACCCTACGTGGACAGAATGGACTACGTGGCTGCCATGAACTCCGAACACGCCTACGTGATGGGCGTAGAGCGTATGTTGGGCATCGAAAACGAAATCCCCAAACGCATCGAATACATCAGGGTATTGGTGGCCGAACTCAATCGGCTGGCTTCACATTTTGTGGCGATAGGCACGTATGCGTTGGATATTGGGGCATATACCCCTTTTTTGTGGATGATGCGCGACCGCGAGCATATCTTGCGAATGCTCGAATGGGTATCGGGAGCGCGTATGTTGTACAATTACATTTGGGTAGGAGGCTTGTTTTACGATTTGCCGGTTGGCTTTGAAGACCAATGCCAAAGTTTTGTCAAATACCTAAAACCTAAACTGTTGGAACTTCAGCAAGTGGTGGTTGAAAACAAAATTTTTGTACAACGTACTGCCAATGTGGGCGTATTGCCTTTGGCTACGGCTATCAGTTATGGCTGCTCGGGGCCAGTATTGCGTGGGTCGGGTTTGCGCTGGGATTTACGTAGAGTAGATGACTATTCGGTCTATCCTGAGTTAGATTTTGATATTCCGATAGGTCAAGGCGTAGTAGGTACGGTTGGTGATTGTTGGGATAGGAATTATGTTAGGGTAATGGAATGCTGGGAGTCGGTCAAAATCATAGAACAATGTGTCGAGAAGTTGTTGGGGGAGCATCGTCGTACCCAAGATTTTGACCCGCAGGCTTTTGTACCCAAAAAAATTCGACCCAAAGCGATGGACTATTATGTCAGAGCCGAAAATCCTAAAGGTGAGTTAGGATTTTTCTTTCGTACCGATGGTAAGTCAGACATACCTGTACGCTGCAAAGTCCGTGCGTGTTCGTTCAACAACCTATCCGTGATAGCCGAGATTTCGAGAGGAGTCATGCTGGCCGACTTGGTGGCTATCATTGGATCGCTCGATGTCGTAATGGGCGAAGTGGACAGATAACTTACTCTGATGCCGATTCGTCGGTAAACATATACCCAACGCCTTTGAGTGTACGAATGTAACTTTCGCCGATTTTCTCACGTACTTTTCTGATGTGTACATCTACTGTGCGCTCCAGTACATAAATATCTGCCCCCCAAATACGCTGAAGGAGTTCTTCTCTGCTAAATACTTTGTTGGGGTGCTGTGCCAAAAAAAACAGTAGTTCAAATTCTTTTTTGGGCAAAACTACAGACCTATCTTCCTTTGTAACAGTATAGTTTTTACGGTTGATACTCAAACTGGCGATTTCGACCTGTTCGCCGGGGTCGGCTTTTTGGGCTTCACGCCTAAAAAAAGCATTGATACGGCTTACAAATGCACGTGGCTTGATGGGCTTGGTGATATAATCGTCTGCACCGACTTCAAAAGCGGCAATTTCGGAGTATTCTTCAGATCGAGCAGTCAAAAATAAGATGAAGGTTTGACGAAATTCGGGCATTTCTCTCAACAATCGGGCGGCTTCGATGCCGTCCATGACAGGCATCATGATGTCCAATACGATTAAATCTGGGTGAAAAGTTTTAGCGATTTCGAGGGCAGACTTACCATTGGGGGCTACGGTTACTTCATAGCCTTCTTTTTCGAGGTTATAGACCAACATCTCGGCGATGTCGGCCTCATCTTCAACGACAAGGACTTTGTGAGCAACTTGGGCTGATTTGGCAGCACTCATGCGTTTATGTGTTATGGTAAAGGAGTGATGATGAAAAATCACAGGTGCGAAATTAGATTTCGTATCGCAAATTTTAAGCTAAAACGTTGATTATTAACACAAATTTAACAAAGATTACCTTGATAACGTAGGGAGGATACGTTGTATAGATTTTTCAATTTTTTCGTAACTCACTTCTTCTTTGGCAATCAATACAAAGGCAATGTAGGCAGGGGGCTGGCTGTGGGGAGCCGTCCAAAGAAGTGTTTTGTTTTTGCGATAAGCCTCACGACAACGGCGGCGTAGTAAGTTGCGTATCACGGCCTTTTTGAAATACCGCTTCGATACTGAAAACAAAACTTGAGGGGGCAGAGAGGCCGATCGGGCATCGTCGAAAAGATAGAATACTTTAAACGGAAAAAGGTAGGACGTTTGGACTTGCGTACTACCTTTCTCAAACAAGCGGTCAATGATTTTTTTGCTGCAAAGCCGCTCCGATTTTTTAAAATTTTGATTCAAGGTTTGAATGTTTTGAGCTTGGAACTATACTACCAGTGCCCCAAACACACAAATCAATGTTATTGCTTATGACGCTTTTCATCAGAAACAGTCAGTTTCCAACGGCCTTTTTTGCGGCGAGCAGCCAGTACTTTGCGGCCATTGGCCGAAGACATACGCTCGCGGAATCCGTGTTTGTTGCGTCTTTTGCGGTTTGAAGGTTGATATGTACGTTTCATTTTTTGTGCCTTTTATGACGTGTAAATGCTTGATTTCAAAATGAGTTCGCAAAAGTACAAGAACTTTCGACGATTTACAAACTATTTTCAGAAGAAAACAAGAAATTTGACCCTTCATCTGATGATTCTATGCTACGCCTCTGTTTTATTGCCATTGTATGCGCTGTGTGTTATGGGTTGATTGGCTATGAGCTAAATCGTAGTCAGTCAAGCTATTTATTGCTTGTTTTCGGAGTACTTTTTGGTTTGTATGGCTGGATTTTGGGA
The DNA here is from genome assembly GCA_046294665.1 of Runella sp. Classification (GTDB taxonomy): domain Bacteria; phylum Bacteroidota; class Bacteroidia; order Cytophagales; family Spirosomataceae; genus Runella. The sequence goes on along the minus strand of JBKBKL010000067.1, from coordinate 1,040 downwards.
CAAGATTGGAATCAAACCCAAACTCGATATTGGGTAGGAGTGGGGCTATTTTTTCGAGTTTTGTTTCTGTTTTCTTTGCCTACCTTGTCAGACGATTATTTTCGCTTTGTGTGGGACGGGCGTTTGCTTTCGGGGGGTATCAATCCCTATTTATATCTACCTTCCCAACTTATCGGTATGCCTTTGGCAGAAGAAGTACAACTTACCAAAGCGCTTTTTGAAAGGCTCAATTCGCCACATTATTATTCTGTTTATCCCCCTATCAATCAATTTTTTTTCGGTGTGGCGGCTTGGTTGTCAGGGGCTAATCTACTACTCAATGTGTTGATTTTGAGGGCGATTATTTTGATGGCCGAGGGGGGTACTTTGTGGGTATTGCCAAAGTTGGCGGCTTCATTTAAGATTACGACTCCAATGAACTCCACTTTGATTTATGCCCTTAACCCGCTCGTGATTGTCGAACTGACCGGCAATTTACACTTTGAGGCCGTAGTGCTTTGCTTTTTGTTGTGGGGTGTATGGTTTTTACGAAAAAACTACTTTTACCTTTCTGCGTTGATGTTGAGTTTGAGCATTGGGGCCAAACTCTTACCCCTTCTTTTTTTGCCTTTCTTTTGGCGTTATTGGGGCTGGTACAAGGGTTTGATTTACAGTAGCTTAGTCGGAATATTGGCCGTTTTGTATTTTGTGCCTTTTTTGTCTGAAACGTTGCTCTATAACTTTTGGAGTAGCTTAGATTTGTATTTTCAGAAATTTGAATTTAATGCCAGTGTGTATTATTTGCTTCGCGAAGTTGGATATTGGTTTGCGGGCTACAACATCATCGGAACGCTGGGGCCTGTGCTATCGTTGCTGACGCTTTTATTCATACTTTGGCTTACCCAATTACGACGGCCACTACTTCACAAAATGCTGTTTGCGCTCACTATCTATTTTTTGATGGCTACGACCGTTCATCCGTGGTACATCACGCCGTTGGTAGCCTTGGGGGCTTTGAGCGGGTATTATTTTCCGATTGTCTGGTCGGTTGTATTGCCGTT
>JBKBKL010000066.1:0-21742 GCA_046294665.1 Runella sp. | reverse complement strand
GAGCCGAGGAGGTATATTTTTCTTTGATGAGGTATTCTGCCGCAGCGATGAAATCATCGAACACGTTTTGTTTTTTGAGTTTCATGCCTTGCTGGTGCCACGCTTCGCCGTATTCGCGGCCTCCTCGCAGTTTGGCTTGTGCATAGATACCGCCTTGCTCCAAAAACGGAATACGTGTGGGGCTGAACGAAGGCGTAAGGCTGATGTTGAAGCCCCCGTAGCCATACAAAATGGTAGGGTTTGTTCCGTCGAGTTTGAGTCCTTTTTTGAAGGTCAAAAACATCGGAATACGTGTACCGTCTTTGCTGGGGTAAAATACCTGTTTGGTTTCGTAGTCAGTAGGGTTGAAGGCTACCTCCGGCTGACGGAATACGCTGCTTTGGCGAGTGGCGATATCGTAGCGGAAAATAGTGGGGGGGTAATTGAACGAGGTGTAGGTATAAAAAACAAAAGTATCGTTGGACTCGCCACCGAAGCCACCAACCGAGCCAAGCCCGGGTAAAAGCACTTCGTTTTCGAGTTGGCCTTTCATATTATAGACATACACTCGGTCGCTGACATCTTTGGAATACTGCACAAAAATCTTTCCTCCGGCTGTATTGACGCTGGTGAGGGGTTCGGGTTTTTCGGGGAGAAAAGCCTTCCATTTTTTGGTAGCCGATTCGTAAAACATCAGTTGGCTGTTGGGGGCGTTTTCGTCAGTTTGAATCAAAAAACCTCCTTTTACGTTTTCGATGAGCGTGTAATTGTTGTCTCCGATTTGGGCCACTATCGGGCTGAATTTGGTTTCGCCTTTTTTCATTACCCAGAGGCCGTTGCCGTCTTTCCCTTTGCCTCTATCGCTGATAGTTAGTATGGCAAACTGCTCATCTTCGGTCGTACTGACGATATGAAAACGCTGCGGATTGGCTGGGTCTTCATAAATGAGTTTGTCTGCCGACTGTAGCGTGCCTATTTTGTGATAAAATACCTGATGATTTTCGTTTTTGGCGGCCAATGCACTCCCCTCTGGTCTGGGGTAACGGCTGTAATAAAAGCCCTCGCCTTGCCATGCGGCTGCCGACACTTTCACCCATTCGATTTTGTCGGGAAGCATTTGTAGGGTTTTCATGTCCATGACTTGGTACTCTTGCCAGTCGGAGCCGCCTTTGGAGAAACCACAGACTGCATATTGACCGTTTTTCGACAAACTAAAGACCGTCAGGCGGGTAGTGCCGTCGGTAGAGAGTTTGTTGGGGTCTAAGACGACTTCGGGCGTACCGTTGAGTCCTTTTTGGCGGTAAAGTACGGATTGGTTTTGGAGGCCGTCGTTTTTATAAAAATAAAAATATTCGCCCTTTTTTCGGGGAGCAGAATATTTGGGGTAGTTGTAGGCTTTTTCTAATTGGTCAAAAATTTTGTTGCGAAAAGGGATTTTCGATAGATAATCGAACGTAACTTGGTTTTGAGCCTTGACCCACTCGGCGGTTTCGGCAGAGCGGTCATCTTCGAGCCAGCGATAGGGGTCGGCTACGAGCGTACCGTGGTAGTTGTCGGTTTGGGTAGTGGTTCGAGTAAGAGGGTACTTGAAAGGTTGGGCAAGTGCCGTAGTGGCTAATAAAGACATGAAAAATAGGGTTTTGAACATGATAGAATTGATGAATGAAGTTGGTTGAATAAAACAAAAATGTCGTTCCTGTTTTTTAGAAACGACACTTTTCAGAAAATGTTTGAAGCAGTAGGACTAAGGCGAAACCAACGTGTAGTTGTTGATAGTACCGCCAGTTTTCTGACTGGCAGTCGTGCGAGTGATGACAAGTTCAGTTTCGGAAAAGGTATTGATTGTGAACTGAATCGTACCGTTGGTGCCAGTAGGCTGAGGAGTTAAGTTTCTCAAAATGAGGCTATTGCCTGTGGCTGTTTCTTGAACTTCCCACTGACCTGTAAAAGTATTCCCGTCAAATTCGCGATAACTTACAGCCGTGGGGCTGCTCAAATCTAAGCGATAATTGGCATAGCCGGGTACGGCATTGTTGGCCGCACCTTTGGTAAAGACCGTCGCCGATCCATGCTTGATGAGTTGTGCCGACCACGCCCGTCCGATGACCTCGCTCAATGGCTTTGGTTTTTTCTTACAACCCGACACCGACAAAACACCTACCACCGCCAAAAGAAAATAAATACGTTTCATAAATGCAGAGATGACTTAAATTTTTCTGTTACAATACAAAACCCACGCCAAAAGTGGTTTATTGCGCTCGAAGTTCAATTTTTTTTTCAAAAAAAGCAAAAAACATTACTAAAACCTATTTCATGGAAGCCGCAGGGAATGGAAATATCTTCTTGTTTCATAAAAACATATCATAAGACACTGTTTATTCCTAACATCAACGAACTTAGTACCTGATGTTACGCTTCTCCGAAGCGTTTTATGTTTCATCTAAACACTATGACGGCTACAAATGTGGGGCTTTTCCGAAACTCCATACCAGTATCCCCCCAAGCCTCAAAGAGGGGCAAGTTTTGCAGAAAAATACCTTCTTCCAAAACGTAATTACCCAAATTTACGTAACATGAGTTGGTACCAAAAAGTTAAAAAAACCTTTTCCTTACCATTATGAAAGAACCCTATTTTCGATGGCAATTCCTTTCCGTTGAAAAGAACCTGATTAGTCCAATGTCATGGCTCGTAGATTGGGAAAGAGTAAGGTAGGACAAAAGGGAAATTTTGACTTGCTTGAAGCCTTTGGATAGATAATATGAGACAGTGCCTCGCGCTATCGGAGTTTAGTTTCTTAAATCAAATATTTATTTGTTTTAGTTTGCCTTGCTTCTTACCTTAGCTGAAAATAAAAATCAGACAACTGTAAAATAGTTCTGACATGGAAACAGTATTGATACAAATCAAAAATGATAAGGCTTACAGGCTTTTAGAGGACTTGGAAGATTTGCACATTATCAAAGTTCTCAAAAAAAATATCCAGCCTGAACAAAAACTTTCTGAAAAGTATGCTGGTAAACTACCTGTTGAGGTGGCTGATGAACTTCAAAATTATGTCAACCAAAGCCGCGACGAATGGAACAACCGAAGTATTTAATGGATACCAATGTCGTGATTGATTATCTTGGCAACAAACTCCCTGTTTCGGGTATGGATTTTATGAATACGGTGATTGATGCCGTTCCTAAAGTTTCAGTAGTTACAAAAATTGAATTACTTGGCTTTAATGCCCCCGAACAGCATTACAAAACACTCTCTGATTTTATCAATGATGCTATTGTATTAAACTTAACTCAGGAGGTAGTAGAGGCATGTATTGGAATCCGTAAAAAACACAAAACTAAATTGCCCGATGCTGTAATAGCTGCCACGGCTCTTGTACATAACTTGATTTTGATTACTCGTAATCTCTCCGATTTTAAAAATATTGATGGATTAAAAGTCAATAACCCCCATAGCCTGTAAAGCATAAAGAGGCTATCTTAAAAGTCAAAATTTTGTAGTTTAATTTCGAACGATTAACCTATTTCATGGTAGCCGCAGGGATTATCAAGGCATGTACATCGAAATCAAACGTGCAAATCAATTGTTAATAGTTCTTTTGCCAAATTGTGTAAACCAGCTTCAATTTTTTTTACTTGTGCTGCTCTAGGCTTTTTAAGACCAGATGCATAGTGCTGTAATTGTCTTTGATTTATTCCTGTGATGCGAGAAAGAGCTGCTGGCGTAAATATCCCTTTGTAATAGTTCAAAAGACTTTCTGTGTCAAACTTAAACTGAATCTCACAATCTTTTTCGACAGCCCATGGGGGTAGCTGTTGTGGTGCTTCTTTACGTAAAATTTCCAAACCTTGCAAAGCAGAAGTCTTTACTTTTTCGATAGTACAACCCATACCATATATCCCATCTACATTTTCAGAATATGCACCATAAGTACCATCTTTGGCAATACCAATGACAATTATTATCTTTTCCATATTATCAGTTGGTTTATACATGACTATTGAAGATTCATTTCTTTCACGATTTTTTTTCTAAGTGGCTCAAAAACTTCTTTCGAACCATGAAAAGGAACGGGATAGGTTTTGCCATTTTTTTCATATATATAGTGGCTACCACTTGACCTTATCATCACCCAGCCATTTTTTTGAATGAGCCGATGCAACTCCGATGATTTCATTATGTAATTCAATTTAAAGGCTCAAACAAACTTAATGGCATAAACAAAGGTAGTGTTTTTACTACCATTTTTAAAATGTTTTTTATGGTAAACCATAATTTAGGGCAGCCGCAGCGATTGCCATGTTACGAGTTGCCAACCTGACTTGTTTTTTACATAAACATCGGTGTAATGAAACCGTGTACTGATTTCTTGCCCGTTGCTTATGGCCTTCATTTTGCAAAAACCTGTGATGACCGCAGTTTTGCCGTAAACCCTTACGTTGATTTTTTCGGGAGTCATTTCCTTGTAAATCAGCTTTCCTTCTTTGAGCGATTGCAAAAAAGAGGTTTTAGTGTCTATCAGTCCGCTGGAATGGCAGTAGTACAAATCGTCGGCCAGCATGGGGTCGAGTACCGCAAAATTTTGACCGACCATGGCCTCAAAACGCTGCCGTTCGAGGGCTTCTACTTTAGCTGCGGCTGCATTTTGGGCTAAGATTACATAGCTTTTTGTGAGCCAAAGGCTCAAAATAGCTACGATAAGAAAGAGTTTGGTGAAATTTTTCATTTTGTTAGAGTGCTTTCTTTTTGAGTTGTTGAACGGCATAATTGGCAGCACGTGCCGTAAAAGCCATGAAAGTCAAAGACGGATTTTGGGTAGAAATGGAGGTCATAGCGGCCCCATCAGTAACGAACACATTTTTGCAATGATGCAACTGATTCCATTTATTGACGAGCGAAGTCTTGGGGTCGGCTCCCATACGGCAACCACCCATTTCGTGTATGTCAAGGCCGGGGGCTTGACCTGTGTCCACAGTTTTGATGTTTTTAAAGCCTGCTTTTTGAAGCATTTCTTCTCCTGTTTGCCAAAAATGTTTGATAATTTTTTCGTCGTTGTCGTCATAACCTACCGAGGTAATCAGCAATGGTATGCCGTACTGGTCTTTTTGGTCGGGGCTAAGGCGTACATGATTTTCGTATTTGGGGATAGTTTCGGCTTGGATTTGTACATATACTCTCCAAGGACCGGGACGGCTGTTTCGTTCTTTCCATTCTGCACCAAAACCTTCTTCACCTCCGGCGTTGCCCCAGCCTGCACGAGCAGCACTCAAGGCCACCAAATAGCCCCGCAAGAAGTCCGTTTCTTGCTTGTGTACATTTTGGTAACGAGGCATGAAGGCCGAAGTAGGCCGCCTTCCGAAATAATATTGGTCTTCAAAACCCTCAATTTGGGCGTATATATTTCCACGATAATTATGAAAAGCCACAAATCTCCCCAACAGTCCGTTGTCATTGCCGAGTCCATTAGGGAAGCGCGAGGACGTAGAGTTGAGTAAAATCTGATTGCTTGCCAAACATGAAGCATTCAAAAAGATAATACGGGCATGGTACTCTATCATTTGTTTGGTTTGCGCATCAACGATGCGGACTCCTGTGGCTTTGCCACGTTTTTCGTCATAAATGATAGAATGTACCACCGAATGAGGCCGAATGGTGAGTTTGCCAGTACGACGAGCCGCCGGAAGCGTAGCCGACTGAGAGCTAAAATACGCCCCAAACGGGCAGCCTCGATAACACAAATGCCGTGCTTGACATTGCGCACGACCCAACGCCGTATGCCACGGCTGGGGCTTGGTGAGGTGCGCGCATCGCCCGATGATGAGATGACGATCTGTAAAATGTTCTTTAAGTGATTTTTGAAAGTGTTTTTCGACGCAGTTCAACTCCCACGGAGGCAAAAACTCCCCATCGGGCAACCCTTCGAGGCCGTCTTTGTTGCCGCTGATACCTGCAAAACGCTCCACATAGCTATACCACGGAGCCAAATCATCATAGCTAACAGGCCAAGGTACAGCGAAGCCATCGCGAGCGGGTCCCTCAAAATCGTACTTTGCCCACCGCTGTACTTGCCGCGCCCAGAGTAGAGATTTGCCTCCTACTTGATACGCTCGAATCCAATCGAATGGTTTTTCTTGAATGTAAGGCTGCTCGGCATCTTTCGTAAAAAATTGCTGCGTAGCCTCATCTAAAGCATAACATCTACTCACTATAGGATTTTCTTCTCGAAATGAGGGCGGTAGGCGATTGTGGTGCGGCAATTCCCACGGATTCATCATGGCCGTAGGGTAATCGGTGATATGATTGACATTGCGCCCCCGCTCCAACACAAGGGTACGAAGACCTTTTTCGCACAATTCTTTGGCTGCCCAGCCACCACTTATCCCCGAACCGATGACGATGGCATCGTAGGTGTTTTGTAGTTGTGCTTTGATGTTTAGGTTCATAGGAATAACAAAATAGGTGTTGGGGGTTTTACTGATTATTCTGCTTCTTGTGTTGCCAAATAAACGTAGTCATTGACTACCGTTTGTAAAAAAGTACGTGCCTCCTCCGGCATACCTATCTGCATAACCTCACTTACTTTTTGGGCTGTGGCTTTCATCAAACTTCCTTTTCCTTTGCGAAGTACCTGCCGAATGGTTTCGATGTCTTGGTCGGAGAGATGACGGACTTCGGGATAAGTAACACGATAATCTGAAGGTAGAGATTGATAGAGTACTTGCTGGAGGCTGACGCGCTTGGTCGTTTTGACGACGGTCGTACCGGCGGCAATATCTCCAATACGCTGGCCTTTGCCACTTGCCGCTACTGCCACAATCGCTACCAAAGGAGTAAGTAATTGACTATCAACGATGATAAGTAGCCATCGGAGCAAATACGCACTTAAAGTAGGCTTGCTACCATCGAGCTTTACGACCCGAATCTGCACTAATCGTTTGCCGAGTGTTTGACCATTGAGAAAGTATTCTGTCAATAAAGGATAAAGCATGATAGGTAAAACAACACACCCAATGATGATAAAAACAGAATTGGCATCTGAAAATTTGAACACTCCAAAAATCCAAAACCAAAATATCGCCCACACAAAATATAGCAACCAATCGAAAATATTAGCGATAATCCGCTCGCCTACGCTGGCAAGTTCGTATTCCAAAGTAACATTTTGAGAAGTATTAATGACGACAGACATAGATAGAAAGAAGTCTGAAAAGGTTTTTTTGTAACTTTTGTGCAAAATACTCAAATTGCTTTCGTATTGAATTGATCGGCTACGCTATTTTATGAAAGAAGCTGTTTTTGTTAAAAGAAATACGGATAAATGGCAAGAGTATGAGGCTACTCCCACCAACGACCCCGACCAACTCACGGAGCGATTTATCGAAATCACCGACGATTTGGCCTATTCCCGTACTTTTTACCCCCAATCAAATGTAACACGCTACTTGAATGGGCTGGCGGCGCAATTTCATCAAAAACTCTACCGTAACCGCCCCGAAGACCGCAATCGCCTCAAAAGTTTTTGGTACACCGAGCTACCTCTGCTTATGTATGAGGTTCGCTACAAGCTGTTGTATTCTTTTTTGTTTTTTATAGCAGCCTGTGCTTTGGGGTGGCTTTCGGCTGCTTATGACGATACCTTCGTGCGGCTTATATTGGGCGACGATTACGTAAACCAAACCCTCGAAAATATCAAGCGTGGCGAGCCTATGGGTATCTATGCTTCTCAAGGCCGTGCCGATATGTTTATGGCTATCACCGTCAATAACATTCGGGTATCTTTTATCGCTTTTGTTTTGGGGATATTCGGCTCACTCGGTACGATTGTCGTTTTGTTTCAGAATGGCATTATGCTTGGGTCGTTTCAGTATTTTTTCTTCGAGCGCGACTTACTCATGGCTTCGCTGCTGAAGATTTGGATACATGGCACGCTCGAAATTTCGGCCATCGTCATCGCCGGAGCGGCAGGGTTGGTCATGGGGCATAGCTTACTTTTTCCGGGCACTTATGAGCGGCTTTATGCTTTCAAACAAGGAGCCAAAAAAGGATTAAAAATAGTCATCGGTTTAGTTCCTATTTTTGTCATGGCTGGTTTTTTGGAGAGTTTTGTTACGCGCCTTACGCTGCCACCTTTGATAAGCGTCATTATTATTTTGTCCTCTGCTGTTTTTATCGTTTGGTATTTTGTGCTTTACCCTAAACAACTGGCTCAGAAATCGTTACAATAAACCTCTCACTTTCATCTCATTACTCCCCATGAAACCACCGATTGTTTTGCTTCAAGAACGCGATTTTGGACAAAAAATCAACGCTACCTTTGAGTTTGTAGTCCAGCATTTCAAGCCTTTGATGAAGGTTCTACTTTACTTGGCAGGGCCACCTGCCTTGATAGGTGGTTTTTTTATGGGGGCTTATCAGTCGAATATTTTGGGTATTACTCAAAATATTGGTCAAAGTGGCAGCGAAGGTCGTTTTGATTCTGTTTCGAGTATTTATTCGATGGGTATCTCTGTTGTGTTTCTCGTTGTTTTTTTGGGAATCGCCAATCTTGTTTCGGCACTGGCCGTCAATGCCTATATGCTCGAATATGAAGAAGGCAATCGGCAGATTACGCCCGAAACCGTATGGAAACGAATGAAAGGCTATATAGGTAGTGGCATAGGATATTCGATTGTGGCGTTTGTTTTGATGTTTTTGGGCATCATTTTCTTCATCATTCCGGGCATCTATATTGGGGTAGCTTTTTCGTTGATGTACATCATCATGATGCGCGAAAACTTGGGACTGGGCGATACATTGAGGCGGTGTTTTACTTTGATTAACGACAAATGGTGGTCCACTTTCGGGCTTTTGATCATCATGGGCCTGATAGCTGGTATCGTTGCTTATATTTTTCAGATACCCTCCACGGTCATGATGTTTTTATCTGTCCTAAAAGTGGACGGTGGTATAGGTACTGTCTTGAATAGCATTACGGGGGTGATTGCTACTGTTGGTTCTACTTTGACGCGCTCTTTGGTGTTGGTGGCGATTGTATTTCAATATTATAACCTTCTTGAACGACGCGACGGGGTAGGTATCAGGAAAGCTATCGAAAATATCGGCAATACTGAAACCCCTCGCGCTGACCGCCGTGAAGAGGAGTTTTAAGCGTACTTTTGCAAAAACCAATGCCGATAAATGAGTAAACCAAATTTTAAAGACCTTATTATTTTTGAAAACGACGATTACATCGTTGTCAATAAACCTCCACACGTACCCACCATTGACGAACGCACCGCCGACAAGTCGGTGAGTATCTTGCGTTTGGCCAAAGAATACAGCTTCGATGCCCAAGTAGCCCACCGCTTAGATAAAGAAACTTCCGGTGCGCTGGCTATTGCCAAAAATCCTGAAGCCTATCGGCATTTGTCTATGCAATTTGAGTACCGAGAAGTAACCAAACGCTACCATGCCGTTGTGAATGGCGTACATGATTTTGATAGTATTTCAGTTTTTTTGCCCATAGCCCCCCTCAAAGACGGTACTGCCGTGAAGATAGATCGCCAAAAAGGCAAAGCTGCTGAAACGATATTTTTTACGCTCAAAGCCTACCGTCGGCATACGTTGGTAGAATGTATTCCTATCACAGGCCGAATGCACCAAATACGCATACATTTGCAATGCCTCAAAGCCCCCATCGTCTGCGACCCCACTTACGGGGGCAAAGAGATTTATCTTTCAGAATTGAAGCGCAATTTCAATCTTAAAAAAGAAAGCGAAGAATTACCTATCATTCAGCGCGTAGCTTTACACGCCCACTCGCTATCATTCCGAGATTTGAGCGGAGAATCTCTAAAAATCGAAGCTCCCTATCCCAAAGATTTTGGAGTTTTGGTGAAGTTGTTGGAGAAAAATAGCTGAACAAAAAGGTGGCTGTTTAACACCTACGATGCAGCTTAGCCAAGATATTTCTCGATTCTACCAATATGCAACTCCTCATGGGGTAGAATACCACACTATCATCAAATTTGATAGGATTGCCACAATAGAAAAGAGGGTGTCCGAAAAGTCGAGACACCCTCTTTTTCTATCAATATTTGATTGTCACTTATACAAAGGCACTTGCGCCATCCAATCGTTGATTTCTTGCTTTACAGCTGCGATTTTGGCATCATTATCATGATTCATCAACACGGTATCTATCAAATCAACGATACGCTCCATATCGGCTTCTTTGAGGCCGCGCGTAGTCATAGCAGGCGTACCTAAGCGCATGCCAGACGTTACGAACGGCGACTTATCGTCGAAGGGAACCATGTTTTTATTGACCGTAATGTCGGCTTTGATAAGGCTGTTTTCGGCCAATTTCCCTGTGAGTCCTTTGGCACGTAAGTCTATGAGCATGAGGTGGTTGTCGGTACCTCCCGAAATAATTTTGTAGCCACGCTCTACAAACGCTTTGGCCATGGCTTGGGCGTTCTTCTGTACTTGCACGGCATAATCATAGTAATCATCGGTGAGGGCTTCGCCGAAGGCTACGGCTTTGGCGGCTATTACGTGTTCAAGTGGGCCGCCTTGTGTACCGGGAAATACCCCCGAATCAAGCAACGAAGACATCATACGCAACTCGCCTTTGGGGGTTTTGAGACCAAAGGGGTTCTCAAAATCCTGACGCATCATGATTACTCCGCCACGTGGACCGCGCAGGGTTTTGTGCGTAGTGGTGGTTACGATATGGCAGTAGTCGAAGGGGTCATTGAGGAGGTCTTTGGCAATCAGCCCCGCAGGGTGCGAAATATCGGCCAACAAAATCGCGCCGATTTGGTCAGCGATGGCTCGTAGGCGAGCGTAGTCCCAGTCGCGGCTGTAAGCTGATGCTCCACAAATCATCATTTTGGGGCGTTCTTTGATAGCCGTAGCCTCTACTTTATCCCAATCTATCAATCCTGTTTCTTCTTCTACTCCATAAAAATAGGGCTGGAAGTATTTGCCCGAAATATTGACCGGTGAACCATGCGTAAGGTGGCCTCCATGTGCCAGATTGAAGCCTAAGATTTTATCTCCGGGCTGCAAACACGCCAAAAATACCGCTGTATTGGCTTGTGCGCCAGAGTGTGGCTGTACGTTGGCCCAGGTAGCCCCAAACAATTCTTTCAAACGATCTATGGCGATTTGCTCGATTTCGTCCACTACCTCGCAGCCACCATAATAGCGTTTGCCGGGCAATCCTTCGGCGTATTTGTTGGTCAAAACGCTTCCTTGGGCTTCCATGACTTGCTTGGAGGTGAAGTTTTCGGAAGCGATGAGTTCGATACCCGCTTCTTGGCGGTGGTGTTCTTTGGCGATAAGGTCGAAAATTTGCGTATCGCGGCTGATGGAAGTTGCAACCATTGTGATTGAAATGTGTTTTATTTGAAAGTACAAAGTTACGCATTTATGAAATACCAGCACCTGTTTTTTGACCTTGACCACACCCTTTGGGATTTTGAACGCAATTCTGCCGAATCGCTGACCGAACTCTATGAAAATTTTGAATTGTCCCAACACGGCATTGCGTCTGTGCATGACTTTATCAAAACTTTTTCGGTGGTCAATTTTCGCCTATGGGACGACTTCGACCACGGTCGCATCGCTCATGCCTACATTCGTGAAAATCGTTTTCGATTGGTTTTTGAAGCATTGGGTGTCGAAAAAATTGGTTTTGACGGTGATTTGGGAGAGGAGTACTTGCGCCTTTTGCCTCAAAAAAAACACCTTTTGGCTGGTGCGAAAGAATTGCTGGAATATACCGCCCAAGAAGGCTATCGTCTGCATATCGTTTCCAATGGCTTCGATTTTATCCAAGCCCGAAAAATGGAAAGTGCGGGTATTCTTCATTTCTTTGACGAAATCATCACCAACGACAAAGCCGGTGCTAAAAAGCCCGACCCTCAGATTTTTGCTTTTGCTTTATCTTCCGCCAAAGCCCAGTCAGAACATAGCCTGATGATTGGCGACAACTGGGTAGCCGATATTCAGGGGGCGATGCGGTTTGGCATTGATGCTGCCTTTTATAATCCCAACGGATTGAGCTTTGAACAATCGCCTACCTACAACATTCAGCATTTGAACGAATTGATGACGATACTTTGATGTATCTACACTTTTTAATTTTTGAAAACGTTTTTGTGTTTAAAGTAAATAAAGTAGAAAGGTAGAAAGGTGGAAAGGTTAAAGGTAGAAAGGTGGAAAGGAAGTTAGTAAAAAAGGGGTAGGGGTTGATAATTCATTAATTTGAACATAGATTTTAATAATGACTTTGATTTTACAAAAACACAGGGCATTTCGCGACACCGTACTTTTTGGTTTCGGGGTCGTTTTTTGCTCGTTGGTTTTTGGCCAAGAAATCAGTTTTAAATTAGAGTCGTCGGTTGAGGTAGTCATCAACAATCAAAAACTCCTCAATGCTTGGGCAGGTGGACACAACAACGCCCAATTCTCCAAAATGCACCTCAACAATGACGCAATAGAAGATTTGGTGATTTTCGACCGTGCCGGCAATCATCTTTCTACGTACATCGCTTTACTGACCGATAAAGGCTATGTATGGAAATACGCTCCCGAATACCAGAGCCTTTTTCCGCAAGATTTGTTTGCGTGGGTATTGCTGAGAGATTATGACCGCGACGGGCGCAAAGACCTCTTTACGAGTACACCGGCAGGGATTCGGGTTTTTAGGAATGTACCCAATGCCAACCGTTTTTCTTGGCAACTTATCGCTGACCCGATTCGGACACAGGGATTTTCGGGAAACATCAATCTTTTTGTCCAATCGTCTGATTTGCCGGCCATTACTGACCTCGACGACGACGGCGACTTGGATATTTTTACGTTCGATTTTACGGGAAATTCTATCGAATACCATCAAAATTTCAGTAAAGAGCAAAATAGTAGCCAGCCTTTTGTTTTCCGAAAAATAACCGCCAACTGGGGACGTTTTTGGAAAGAACATTGCAACGATTTCCAACTCAACCAGCCTCCCACATCGCTGACAGACGAAATTGAACGAGAGAATTTACGAAATAGCACAGCTTTGACCTCCAACGCCCGACTTCTTCATGCTGGCAATGCCATTTGGGTAGGCGACCTCGACGGCGACGGCCGCAAGGATTTACTACATGGACATATCACTTGCGACAATCTGGCCTTCCTCAAAAACTCCACCACCAACGATGCCAACGCCCTCATGGGAAGTGTTGAAGTTCAATTTCCGAAAGAAAAACCCATTGATTTTCAGGTGTTTCCGTCACCCTATATCGAAGATTTAGATTTTGATGGCCTGCCCGATTTGATAGCTTCGCCCAGTAGTACGGATTTGGTGAACAATCCACTGCTTAATTTGCGTGCTTCCAATTGGTTTTATAAAAATACTGGTACGGCCTCTCAACCCAAATTCACCTTTCAGCAAGCAGATTTTTTACAAAATACCATGCTCGATTTGGGCGAAAATGCCGCCCCAACCTTGGCCGATGCCGACGGCGACGGTGATTTGGACTTGTGGGTGGGTTTTGCAGGTGTACGTGGAGCTACGGGCTATCGCGCTGGGATTTGGTTTTTCAGAAACATTGGCTCTCCCAGCCAACCACGTTTTATGCTCGAAAGCACCGATTTTTTAGGGCTTTCGGACAAAATTTTTTCAGAAGAAAACTTATTGATTACCAATGTAAAACCTTTTTGGGCTGATATTGATGCCAACGGCACGCTCGATTTTGGTTTTTGGGCGCGTACATTTCGGGGCATGGTGATTCGGTACATTCCCAACTTTGCGCCGCGTGGCCGAGCCATGCTACTTGATGCAGCCCGCCTGACAAGCCTTCCGCTGCCGGGTCGTTTTGTCAATGGCGAGCATTTGCTCTACCAGGATGTGGACACCGACGGCAGAGTTGATGTATTGGTGAGCAAAAATTCGGGCAATCTCGAATTTTACCGAAACATCGGTAGCAATCTCGTCCCTGCTTACGACCTTCGGGAAGAGGCTTTCGGAGGCATTGATGTAAACTTTGAAAGTCGCTCCCAGTCCATGATTTTGGCAGATTTGAATGGCGACCGAAAACCCGACTTATTGACAGGCGACTTGATGGGGAATGTACGTTTTTATGATGATTTCTTAGAGAAATCCGCTCCCAAATCCCCCAAAACCAATCTTGTTTTCGACGCTTTTCTCAATCGCCCTACTACTCAAAAAGTCGGCATGATGCTTTCTCTTACGATAGGTGATTTGGACGGCGACCGCCGCCCCGAACTGCTTGCTGGACTAAATACGGGAGGGATTTTGTATTTGTCTAACCAATCTACTTTTCAGCCTCCCAAACCCGATGCTGCTGATTTTATCGTTTATCCCAATCCTACGTCGGGCTTTACCTATCTCCAAACTCCTACGACCGGAACAGTCGAATTGTTCTCCAACACAGGCCAGTTTCTACTGACTCAAGTGATCATCAACTCCACCATCGAAACACCACTTGATTTGAATCACTTACCTGCCGGAACGTATCATTTACGGTTTACTTCTGCGGAGGGCGTTGCGTCGAAAAAAATAGTAGTAACTCGCTAAGACCAACAATCCATAAAGAAAATATCCCATACTTTCGCGACCAGTCCAACACTCTACGCACCAGTCGTGCATTTGGTTCGGAAATTTACCTAAGTCAGGCTCCAGTTCTGAAACGCGCATTAAAGGTATAGATGCTATGAGCAAAAAGGAAGTTTCCCTTTCAGATTTATGGTTTAAAACTGTAAGTAAGTAAGTAAGGACAAAGGGCATACCGTTGTAGAAAATCCGTACGGTATCTCCTCCGCCTACGATGCTCAATCCAAGCCATACAAAAGCCATCAAGCGTAGGTAATCCCACCTATTTTTTTCAAACAAAGCTACTATCCAAAACCCGTAAGCAAAAAGCCAACTCACAGGCAGCCGCAGGAACAGTTGGGGCTGCGAAATGTAACGGTTTAGCCCTCGAAAAACACTCACCAAAGGATTGTTGCGCCAGTCTGGAGATAGGGGGGGAAATATTTTAAACAACAAAAAGTATAGCACAAGGCTCAAGACAAAAAGGCTTAAATTGAGCCAATTTTGGCGTTTTTTATCAACGTTAAATTTTATGACAAAATAAAAAAATATTAAAACAATAAACGATTCCTTCTGTAATACTCCCAAAAAGGCAATAAAAAACAGCCAAAAGATATTAATGGTTTTAGGTAAATGTAGTGAGTCGCTATCACCTGATTTTGGCAAAAAAGAGGTAAGTTGAAACAGCCATAAAGTCATCAAAAAATGCCCTGCTACATCGGCAGTAATAGGGTCGGGGAGGTACATTCTGACGAGTCCTTTCCAATGAAAAAAAATCCAGAGCAAAGCTCCAAACTGAATGACCCATGAAATACCCAGTCGTTGCCAAATACGAACTAAAAAACCAATGGTAAGCACCATAAAAATACCATTCAACACCAAAAAATTTTCGACGATATCATCGAAGGGCATACGGGAAGCAAGCCACGGTACCAAAACGCGAGTATTGAAAGGGAATCCCACCTGAAACGTAGCCGCATGACCCGCAAAAAAATCATAAGCAGCTTTGTATTGATGCGCGTCAAATCTTGGGTCGAGCAGGTCGTAGGTATAAACAGGCTGAAAAAGGGCGTACAGGCTATACACCAAAGCCGCCATGAATGCCGCCGTCCACGGCCATACACGCTGGAAGTTGAGTCGGATTAAGGGGTCAAAATCGCTAACAGGCATGATTGGAGTCCTTCTTGTAGGGTTTTCCACGGCAAAGGCTGCTCTGCGATACACTCTACGCGACTATCGCGGCGGTAGGCCAAATATTCGATGCTTATTTCACCTCTCACGGCATTGATAAGCACCCAATCTTTGCCGGTTCGGAATGCTCCTTTTACGCGCTCTACGTTTTTTAGAGAGGCTATCCATTTTTTTACTTTTTCCAAGTCAAAAACTTCTTCGGGCGAAAACACCCAGCCGCAGCTATATCGCCCCAGTCCATGATTTTCGTACATCATGGGTTGGCCTACCTCTGGCACCGGCAGCGATTCTACGGCCTTCGTATGAGTGTGTTCGTGCTGATGTGCATGAGGATAAACAGCCTCACGTGCCGTCGAAATAGTTATCTCCAACCATTCTTTTTTGATTGCACTATTTACCACAGCTTCCACCAAAGACTTGGGGGGAAAGAGAGATCGTCCCCACTCCAAAAACTGACGGGTAAGTATTTCGCCTGCCAAGTCCGTTTTGTTGGCCACCAGTACGTCGGCCAGCGTGATTTGGTCTATGAAGGTTTCGTGGGTGTTATATTTTTCGTCGGCCCACTGGCGAGGGTCTATGAGGCAGATAGTAGCCCTTACGTCTAAGGCTTGTTTCAGAAATTTACCCCGAAGCAAATCCAAGATATTTTCGGGGTGTCCCATGCCCGTAGGTTCTATCAAAATACGGTCAGGTTTGAGTTGGCGGAGTACGAGCGTAAGGGTCATTTGCATCGGTAAGTTGGCCGTACAGCACAAACACCCTCCTGCTATTTCTTTGACAATCAATCCTTTTTCATCACTCTCAAAAGCTGTATGATCAATAGAAACTGTACCAAACTCATTGATAATCAACGCCCATCGTTCATGAGTGGGTTTATTTTGGAGTAAGTGCTTGAGTGCGGTGGTTTTGCCAACACCCAAAAAGCCTGTAATGAGATTGACAGGGGTTTTGGTGTGATTCATAAGGGGTAATATTCATTTACAAATTATCTCCTCTCAACTGCCGATAGCGTTTTCGGGATTCGGCTACATAGATACTTCCGGGAAATTTTTCCATGATTTTTTGATAAATTTCCATGGCCTTTTCTTTGTCTTTGAAGCGATTTTGATAGAGGTCGCCCATCATAAAAAGGGCATCGTCGGCCAGTATGTCTGTACCATATTTATCCACAATTTCCTGCAACTTATCCACCGCTTTTTGATTTTCTCCCATTTTGGCAAAGGTTTTGGCCTTTAGCCACAGGATTTCGTCGGCCAACGGGTGGTTTTTGTAGCGTTTGAGCATATCGTCCAAACGCCACAGAGCCGCCTCTGTTTGATTTTGATACAACAACAACTCTATCGAAGCATATTCTTTCATCGCATCTTCTGATGTATCCAAGCCTGTATTGTCTTGAATCAGCAGACTCAACGCACCAGCATCGTTGGCTATTTCGCGTGAGGTGGCCATTTTCAAGATGTCGAGTAGTGCTTTGGCCAACTCAAAATCGCCGGTGAAATAATACTGCCGAGCATTGCGGAGTTTGGCCTCGTAGCCGAGTGGGGTTTCACGCTGCGATTTTTCGACTTGAGAATACAAAAGCGTGGACTCCCACGGCTCATTTTTCAGCAGGAAAATATCCCCCAAATCAAGTTTGCATTTGTCTATAAAGTCGCTCTCGCTGCGGCCAATCGCGAGGGCGTTGTTCAATACCACTATGGCTGAGTCTTTTTC
Source organism: Runella sp. (assembly GCA_046294665.1). Lineage (GTDB taxonomy): Bacteria > Bacteroidota > Bacteroidia > Cytophagales > Spirosomataceae > Runella. Next base: position 4,268 of record JBKBKL010000066.1, on the reverse strand, counting down.
GTCCATATAAAACGCATACAGGTTGGCCATACTGCGCATGGCTTCGAGAGTACGGTTGTTTTGACCCAACTCTCCCAAAAGTTTTTTGTAGTCTTCGATGAGTTTTTGTACCGACGCTTTTTCGACCGGAAAAGTATTTTTTACTTGTTCTTCGCGTGCTGCGATGCCCATGCGCCTTGCGTAAGGGTACAGTTGGCCTTGGGGATATTCTTTGATGAGGTACTCAAAACACTGAATAGCCGCTGGATAATCTTTGTTTTGTAGTGCCAAGTTTCCCAAGTCAAAAATCCGCGTTCCGTTTTGTTTGAAGCGGCGGTCGAGGGCGCGTTCTTGAATGAAAGCCTTAGAGAATTGTTTTTTCTGCGAAAAAAACCAAATCAACATCTCGGCATAAAAAGGCTCGTTGGGCTGCCGTTGGATTTTTTCGTACAGTACTTTTTCAAATTTGGCTTGGTCTTTTTCGTCGCGCAAGAAATCTTGCAGATAGTTTTGAATGGCTTCTTTACTCTGAATCGCCACCCCTAAGTTGAGGAGTTCTTCGATCATTTGCTCGGTCTTACCGGTTTGAGCATACAATGCCGCTAACTCCATTTTGAAAAGCCCTTCGTTTTTGGCTACTTCACGTGCTTTGAGTAGGGCCGTAACGGCCAGTTCGGTATTGTCTATTTCTTTGAACTCGTCCGATAAGTCCTTGTAAGCATTGATGTCTTTGGCAGGTACAAGTGAAAGGCTTTCTTCATATTTGGCCATGGCCGCAGGTACTTGTCCCGACTGCTCTAAGATGCGCCCCCAGTACAACGTATATAGATAAGCGTAATTTACTTCTGCTTTTTGCTGGCGTTTCAAAAATTTCTCGGCATCGTCGAAGGCTTTTGTTTGTATCACACAGTTGGCGTAGCGTCGGAGATAGATTTTGTTGAAGTCCTTGCGCAATACTTTTTGATAAAGGCTCACTACCTTATCACATTCGCCTTTCTGAAAATAGGCATCGGCCAAATCCGCATCACTTTGACCAAAGCCTTTCATGACGACGGTAGCCATCAATATCATCAATACATTTATCTTGAGCCATTTCTGACTTATGCACATTTTGCCCCTCTCCATAATAAAAAAGAAAAATTTAAAATGTATTTAAAATTACAACAGCCTATTACCTACGTGGATATGTGGATAATAAAGTTATCCACTACTTATTCACTTTTTCTACAACGTAATTGTGTATAAAACTGTCAGTTATCCACGAAAGTTTATTTTAAAACATAGATGTAAGTTCTTGATTTTCAAATGTATGTAAAATTATTCACAAAAAAAAGTGGATTGTGGACAACGTTTTTCCACGATGTGAATAAAAACTTATCCACTAAATACAGTGTGAAAAAATGGGGGAAAAATCGTGTATAAAAGTCTATCCTATCCACAAATCGTTGTACATCAAAAAGTTATCCACATTATCCAAATGTTATCTACATGTTATCCCAATAGTTTTCCACATATTCTTCACACAATCCAAAGTTATCCACACAATTATTCACATTTTTTCCCCATAAAATAGCTTTTTGTGAAAAACTTGTTTCACAATGAGTTATTAACCTTTGCTATTTTATAAAATCTGCAAAAAATGCGCCAATGTTCACATTAAGTTATCCACAAAATCATTCTTTGGGTGTGGATTGTGTGGATAAGTCGAAGTCAATGCCACTGATGACAAAATTTTTTTTGATTTTGACCGCTTCTTTGTAGAAAATGACAGGCTCGGCGGGCTTATTGGCTTTGAAGTTGCCTGTATCCCAGCGGCCGTTGGCGTTTTTGTCGAGTATCAACCGCACATAGTAGGTCATGGGTTTGAGGAAAGTAAACTGAAATTTAGACTGGTTTTTGATGCTTTTGATCACCTCATATTTCTCATTGAGTAGCTCAATGATATACTTTTCGTCGGCTTTCAGGCCGCGTATTTCGCCCTCCAGACTGCCGTAGTCTTCTTCGTCCATGATGGGCATTTTGAAGGTTTTGGCAGGTATGGTGTCATTTTCGATGCTGAAGAAGGTATCTTTTGGCAAGACGACTTTGAGTTCTGTTTTGGCGCGTATGGGTTTGGTGAGTTTCAAAATACTGCGGTTGTTTTCCCAGACAAACTCATCGGGAGCGATTTTTTCAGTCAAAAGGCTATCACTAAATATTTGGATTTGGGATAGTCGTGCTTCGGCTACGGGTTTGTTGAAGGTAAGCAGGAAATCGAAAAGTCGAGGCTCTACTTCGCTGCCGTCCGAGAAGTTGGGAGTCATCTGGAAGGCTTCTCGCTGGCTATCGGGACCTTTGGCGTTGGGGCGTGGTTCTCGAAATTTGATTTTTTGGGTATGCTCAAAACTAACACCCATCGAATCTTGCACCATGATGCTGGCTACGATGGTATCCTTTCGATTTTTGGGATTAAAAAACTTCAGCTCGCTCACACCCGCCCGAAAATACGGTAGAGAGTCTTCGGGCGTAGCAAATTTCACTTTGTAATCGGTAATTCCTTTGTCATAAAAAACTGAATAAAAAAACGCTCCCGGCTGCGTATTTCGCACTTTTGGGGGGGTATTGTTGGCCAAAAACAGCTTCAACGAAACGTCTGAGATTTTTGTAGAATCGTTTAGTACGATATATTCACCAAAATACGCAATTCTCTCGGCCTTCAGATTGTAGGTCAGGGAGCGATTTCGGTCGTCGAAAGCGATGAGACGGTAGCGGTTGGGCTGAACGTTTTCGATGCTGAATCTCCCCGAACTATCTGAGCGTGTAAAGTAGCTCGGTTTGATTTTTTCGATATTGAGCGTATCGCTGGGTGGGTAAAGCCCTACCACCACATCGAACAGCATTTGGTCAGTGAGCAAATCACTGATTGTTCCGCCCACCGACGCACTGTCTATGCCCGGCCCAGTACTGAAAACCAAGCGGAGGTTTTGGGCAGGATTTTTTTCGGCAAAGTCTTTGACTGCATCACCAAACGACAGCGAGTAGGTTTTGGCAGAGTCCAACTGTTTTTTGAAAATAATGCGCAAACTGGTAGGGCGTGCCTTGAAGTCATACTCTCCGGCATCGGGCGTGATGAGGAGTTTTTGTTGGAGATTGTCCAATACGATATACTCGTCAAACTCCAGTTCTACCGTCTTTCCTTGGAAGTTGGTTTGCTTGTGGGTGGGTGTACTTTTGATGAGTTTGGGTGGAGTGGTATCTTTTTTGCCCCCCGTAGGCGATATGGGCTGGGCGCAGTGGAGGAGTAAAAAAGGGAGTATGAATACTAACAAGTAAAAAAAAGTCTTAGTGGGTCTGCCCTGTGGTCTTGGTTTATCGGCAGTATTTATATCCAAAAAATGATTGTACATCGAAGTAGGTGTTTTGGGAGTTCGTGGCTGTAAAGTTAGCCAAACTCCTCCCAAACTACGTAGAAATACCTTTTTTGAGATGATGTACTAACATATTTTAACAAGGTGAGTTATATCAATACACCTGACTATTTTCATCATGTCATTTCTATCTTTGCTGCTCAAAAATGTCCATTTGCCGGAGGCTTGCACGGCTGCTTTGCAAGAATCTATCCAAGTGCATATTTTCCCAAAGAACCAGTTACTGCTTTGGCCGGGGCAGATAAGTGAGCAGCTCTACTATGTCGAATCGGGGCTGGCACGTGAGTATGTAGATGGTGATACTGGCCACACAACGTGCTGGCTTGCCGAGAAGGGTGATTTGCTGGTCGCTTTGGATAGTTATTTGGAGCAGAAACCTACCCAAAGCTACCTTCAAGTCCTGCGAGATAGTACGCTTCAAAGTATTGCCTATAGAGATTTAAAACAACTGGTATTAGAATTTCCTATACTCGAAAAGGCGATTAGCAATGTTCAGAGCCATTACTTGGAAGCCTACCTTTTTCAGCTGAATTTGCTGCGTATGGGAAATTTTCCTAAGCGTTATGAGGAGTTTGTGAAGCAATACCCGCGCTTATCCAATGAAGTGCAAGCCAACTATCTGGCCTCGTATTTGGGGATGTCGTCATTTCATATTTATCATATCAGAAGCAATATTGCTAAGGGAGGCGATGGCAATAAAGACGCTAAGAATTAAAATCTGCTTTAAAACAGATTCTGATCTGTTTTAAAGCAGATAGTGTTTGCCTCAAAGATATTACTTTAGTATCAACAAAAAGCCACCGCGACAGATTCTGATCTGTTTTAAAGCAGATAGTGTTTGCCTCAAAGATATTACTTTAGTATCAACAAAAAGCCACCGCG
>JBKBKL010000065.1:0-21913 GCA_046294665.1 Runella sp. | reverse complement strand
ATCACAATAAAACTCAATGTACCTATCAAAACTACCCAGTCGAGTATAGTCATAATGTTGGGGTTAGGGGCTAAAAAGTCTAAAAAAGTAGTTTTATTAGATTATGCAAAGCTATACATTAAGAGATAGAAAAAGACAATTTCTACCAAAAGCGTGCCTATCACAAAAGCATATACTTGCCACCAGCTTTTGATAAAAGAAGGAAGTCCTTCGAGAGAATGATCGGAGTGGGTAGGGGAGGTGTTTCTCATGAAATTTTTATAAGTTTCTGTATTTCAATTCATTGATAAGTGGAAATGTAGGCTAATTCTACTTTTAATGAATAGACATTTGGTTTACAACAAAAAAATAACCAAAATGCGTGCCACAAAATAGTTTATTAACCTAACCCTTTTCACTCAAAAATGTTCAAAGATCAAGTGGTGATTATCACAGGAGGATGTTCGGGCATCGGACGTGCATCTGCACTCCGTTTTGCCCAAATGGGGGCCAAAGTATTCTTGGCCGATTTGTCCGAAAAAGCGGGCGATGATTTGGTTGAAGAACTGGAAAAACAAGGCCATCAAGCGGCCTTTGCTCGTATAGACGTAACCGACCCCGAAGATGTAGAACGCATGGTAGCCGATTGCCTACAACGCTTCGGCGATATTGATGTCTTGGTCAATAGTGCGGGCATTGTCGGACCACGCGCCCGTACCGAACGCTACCCCATCGAAGAACTGAAAAAAGTCTTCGATGTCAATGTGATTGGGCTGCTGCATTGTATGCAGGCTGTATTGCCGCATTTCTTGAGTAAAAAAAGTGGAAATATCGTCAATTTGGCCTCAGTAGCAGGTTTGGCGGGTTTTGCCAATCACACCGGCTATGCTGCCAGCAAACACGCCGTAGTGGGGATCACACGTTCGGCAGCCCTCGAATATGCCAAACATGGCATCAGAATCAATGCGATTTGTCCCGCCTTTACGATGACTCCCATGCTCGAAAACGCCATCATCAACGACGACACCAACTACTTAGAAGCCCTTCAGAACGCTATCCCGATGAAACGCTTCGGCCAGCCCGGCGAAATCGCTGATGCTATACTCTATGCTGCTTCGCCGGCTGCTTCGTTTATGACAGGTCATACGCTCGTTCTCGACGGTGGACTTTTAAGTTCCTAATAACTCAAAACTCAACAATTCATCAACTCAAAACTAAAAAAATGCGCTCATCAACCACCTCTCTCATCAATCTTCAAGACAAAGTAGCCGTCGTAACGGGTGCCAGCAAAGGCATCGGTGAGCAAATCGCTCGCTACTTGGTACAGTATGGTGCAAAAGTCGTCATCAGCAGTCGTAAACAGACCGATTTGGATACATTGGCCGAAGACCTCCGCCAGTCGGGAGGCGATGTCACTCCCATAGAAGCCCGCATGGGCGACGAAGCCCAAACGCGACATTTGGTCGAAAAGACCATTGAAATTTATGGGGGGATTGATATTCTCATCAACAACGCCGCCGCCAACCCTTATTACGGCCCTACCGTGGACTGCCCCGACAATGCCTACGACAAAATCATGGACATCAATGTCAAGTCGCCTTTTCAACTCTGCAAGTGGGTATATCCTTCGATGAAAGTTCGTGGAGGTGGCAGCATCATCAACATCAGCAGCATCGCCGGAGAAACGCCCGACCCCGGATTGGGTATTTATAGTGTCAGCAAAGCGGCTCTCAATATGCTTACCAAAGTATTGGCCAAAGAGTGGGGAGCAGACGGTATCAGGGTCAATGCCGTAGCCCCTGGGCTTATCAAAACCAAGTTTAGCCAAGCCCTTTGGCAAGACGAAAAAACGCTGCATCATTTCACCAAACGTCTGCCCATCGCCCGCATGGGGACGGTCGAAGAAGTAGCCTCTTTGGTACTTTATTTAGCTTCCGATGCCGCAGGCTACTGTACAGGTGGTATTTATACTGTGGACGGTGGAACGACGATTTGATTGAACTTATTTTTTTTATTTCTTCTACCGCTGACGATTCGCATTTAAAAAAAGAGGCCGTCCGACACTTTTTTAAATCACTACTTGTGGCTATTAGGCTATATAGGTGTACAATCTATTGCTCAAATTCTATTCGTACCAATGTTGGGACATTTGGCTACCAAAGTAGGTTGTGCCTTGTTCTTTTTGCCTAACAAACTGCCTAATCCAATATTTTTTTTAAAAAAAGTGCTATTTTGTTTAGGGATTTGTCATGGAAGAAGAACCTTTAAACAAAAAAATTATATGCTTCTCTCTACCCAACCCGACAATATCTTGGTAGATGCGCTGCAAAACGGTAGTGCAGAGGCATTTGAGGCTATTTATAGGCGTTATTGGCGACCCTTATACGGCTATATTTATCAGCAACTTGGGTCTAAGGAAGAAGCAGAGGAGATTGTCCATGACTTGATGTTAAGCCTTTGGCAAAACCGTTCTCAAATAGATATACGTCAGTTACAAGTGTATTTGTTTGTGGCCGCTCGCAATCTCACCAATAAGTACATTAGGTCGCAAATCAATTTGCGTAAGTACCGCGAATACCAGATTTTGCATGAGGTATTGGAAAATATCCCACCCGATCAAATTGAAAATTCCGATGATTTGGCGCAAGCCATCGAACACGTAATGAAGCAAATGCCTGAAAAAACAGCACGGATTTTCAGAATGAGTAAAATCGAAGAATTGCCCGTCAAACAAATTGCTTCGACGATGCAACTTACCGAAAAAGCAGTAGAATACCACATCACCAAGTCGCTCAAAATGTTGCGTCAGCACCTTCAAACCTTTTATTCCGATAACTAACTTCCCACCATGAAACAACGAGATTTTGAACGACTCACCCAAAAATACTCCGATAGAACGTGTACTGATGAGGAGGCTGCACTGCTTGAAAAATGGGTAGCTGCTCAATTCAATGCCACAAGTGTTTTTGAGAATGACAACGAAGCCCAAAGTGTTGAAAAAAGACTTTGGCAAAGGCTTCAAATTAATGCGGATTTATACCAAAGACCGATGCGATTTTGGGATAAAACCCAACTGCTTTGGCCTTGGGTAAGCGCAGCAGCGGTGGTACTACTTCTTGTAGGATATGGGATATACCACCTCACCCAAACTAATACAAAACCTATTCAAGGAAATGAAAAAGCCAATACGTTGGTGGCCAGTAGCCAGCCGCTCACTTTGCCCGACGGTAGTACAGTGGTATTGGAGCCTAATGCTCGTTTGGTGATTGATGAGTACTTTGGGGAGAATAGCCGCACGGTTTTTTTGACGGGTGAGGCATTTTTTGATATAAAACGCAACGAAAAAGTGCCGTTTTTGGTCTATTCAGGCAAACTCATAACGCAGGTATTGGGGACAAGTTTTCGTATCAAGCCGCACAACAATGGTAAGCATATCGAAGTGTCCGTGTCGAAAGGGCGGGTATCAGTCTATGCCGACGAAGCCTCCCAACAGCTCAATGGCGTGATACTTACACCCAACCAACGCATACTTTTCGACACCGAGCAGCAGACCATTCGGCAGGGAATCGTTGAAACTCCCGCATTAGTGCAGCCCATCAATACACGCACCTATTTTAAGTTTGAAGAATCTACCTTGAGTCAGGTGGTGCAGTCGCTGCACGCAGCTTATGGAGTAGAAATCCTCGTAGCCAATCCGATACTGAATCAATGTGCTTTTACGGGTGATCTCAACGGACTTGGCCTCTACAATCAACTTGATTTGGTATGTGGCAGTATCAATGCCCAATACGAAATACGTGGCACTACTATTTTTATCATTGGCAATGGCTGCCAGTAAAAAAGTTTTTTACTTTACAATAAACATATCTTTTCATCAACTTAAACATATCTATTATGAGAAAACAATTACACTCTGGTTCTATTTTACGGTGGCTTTTGAGTAGGTCATTACAGCAAATACTCTTAGGTTTAATGTTTTGTGGGCTTTCGCACGCCGAGCCGTTGCACGCCCAAGAGGTATTGAACCAAACGGTATCAGTAGAAGTTGAAAATACCGAAATCAAGCAAGTACTGCTACTGCTTGAAAAGCAAGCCAAGATACGCTTTGTGTATAGTTCGAGTGCTATCAACACCAGACAAAAAGTAAGTATCAAGGCTATCAATCGGCGTTTAGAGGCTGTATTAAAACTAGTGCCCCGCCATATGGCGGTCCAGTACTTGGAAACAGAAATTCGTTTTTTCCTCAAAAGCGAAAAAAATGATGGGGGGGGGATTCCAGAGGGTTTCACCGAGGTTCAAGAAAAATCTCTGCTACACCATGACCCTACTTTACGCGGACGCATCACCGACGAACGGGGGACAGCTTTACCGGGCGTAAACATCACCATCAAAGGCAGCACTCGCGGCACGGTATCGGGTTCTGACGGACGGTTTAGTATTGAAGTTGCCAAAGGTCAAACACTTGTTTTTAGTTTTATTGGCTTTGCACCGCAGGAGATAACTGTGGGCGATGCCGCCGAAATCAATGTACAAATGCTCCCTTCGAGCAACCAGTTAGCCGAAGTAGCCGTGGTGGGAACGCGCTCCAACGTAGCTCGTACCAAAACCGAAACCCCCGCGCCTGTGGACGTTATAAACCTGAAAACTTTGACCCAAACCGGTCAAACCGACTTGACCCAAATGGTCAATTTTACTGCTCCTTCGTTCAATTCGGCACGTCAAACCATTGCCAATGGCACCGACCACATAGACCCCGCCACGCTGCGTGGCCTTGGCCCTGACCAAGTACTAGTACTCATCAACGGCAAGCGGCGGCATACTACGGCTTTGGTCAATGTAAACTCGACAGTAGGGCGCGGCTCGGTAGGTACTGATTTGAACTCGATACCAGTCGGAGCTATTGAGCGCATTGAGGTACTACGCGATGGCGCAGCAGCCCAGTATGGCTCTGATGCTATTGCGGGGGTTATCAATATTGTACTAAAGAAAAATGTAGGAAGTGGGTCGTTTAATAGCCAAGTAGGCCAAACCAAAGCGGGCGACGGACAAACCTATCTGGGCAATCTGAACTACGGTATCGGGCTGGGTAAAAAGGGGGGCTATCTCAACGCTACTCTCAATTTTAGCCATCGCAATCCTACCAATCGCACGGGAGCCTACAACAACACCGTCTATTTGGCTCCTTTGCCCGCTACCCGCTTTGAAGGGACTCCTGTTTTTAGGCCGCTTACCGCTGCCGAACTTACGCGCCAGCAGCAAGACAACGAACTGGTAGCCCAGCGGGGTTTCAACCGAAAGGGCATGATTGTAGGTAACTCTCGTTCGCAAAATATTGCTGGTTTTGTCAATATGGCCTTACCATTGGCCAACAACTGGGAGTTTTATGCGTTTGGGGGGGGCAATCAGCGTTATGGTAAGGCAGCAGGATTTTATCGTTATCCCAATAACAACCGCACTAACAATCTCACGCTGTATCCCGATGGATATTTGCCTTTTATCAATACCGACATCAAAGATCAGTCAATAGCGGTCGGGATTCGTAAGAGTGTGTCAAAAGGCTGGAACATTGATTTGAGCAATACCTATGGGGGGAACTCTATTGCTTTCAACGTAACCAACTCACTGAACGCCTCTATGGGCAACAACTCTCCCAAAGATTTTTATTGTGGCAAATTAGCCTTCGCTCAAAATACTACCAACGTCAGTTTCTCCAAAGGTATCGAAAACTTAGGTTTCACAAAGTTTTTCAATATGGCTTTTGGGGCAGAGTTTCGGTTAGATAATTACCGCATTGAGCAAGGCGAAGAAGCCTCTTGGCGCGACTACAATGCCCCCAACACCCCTGCCGCACAAATAAAAGCATCGGGTGTGCAAGTCTTTGGTGGTTTTCGACCCAGCAATGAGGTAAACGTAAACCGTACCAATTTGGGTCTTTTTGCTGATTTTGAGAGTGATCTGACCGATAAATTACTCATCGGGACAGCCTTACGCTACGAAAATTATAGTGATTTTGGAAGTAATCTCTCTGGCAAACTCGTGGGGCGGTATAAATTTGCCGAATCGTTTTCGCTGCGTGGGGGCATTAGCCGTGGTTTTCGTGCGCCTTCTTTGCACCAAAAATATTATAGTGCAGTAGCCACGCAATTTATCACGGTGGGGGGCGTAAACCAGCAGCGCGAAGTAACGACCGTTCGTAACGATGCCGAAATTACCCGCCGCCTCGGTATTCCCGAACTCACGCCCGAAACATCGTTGAGTTATAGCTTAGGCTTTACTTCCAATTTAGCCAACAAACTCCTCATCACAGTTGATGCCTATCAGATTGATATTCAGAACCGCATAGTAATTTCAGGGCGTTTTAGCAGTAGTGTACCGCAGTTGGCCGATTTCTTTCGAGGTACTGACGTAACAGAGGCTCAGTTTTTTACCAATGCTATAGATACCAAAACCAAAGGTTTGGACGCTATTGTTACGTATCGTAATAAGTTTGGTAATGATAAAAGCCTGACTGTCAATGCAGCAGCCAACTTCAATCGTGCTGTAGTAGTGGGTGGAGCTGCTGGTGTACGTACTCCCCCTCAACTCAACGGCTTGGGTGAAACCCTCCTCAACCGCGAGGAGCGTGGGCGTATTGAGGTCAATCAGCCCCGTAATAAGTTTATTATTTCGGCCAATTATGAGCATAAAAAACTAAGTTTTAAATTACAAGGGACACGTTTTGGGGAGATTTCGACGATTGCACCAACCGACCCACTTCAGGACCAGACGTTTTCGGCCAAATGGCTCACTGACTTATCGTTGGGATATAACTTCAACAAACTATTGATGCTGTCGGTGGGGGCTAATAATTTATTTGATGTCTATCCTGATTTAGTAGCTGACCCCCGCCTTACCAATGACGGCACTGTGATTTATAGCCGTTTTGCTACGCAGTTTGGGTTCAATGGTGCGTATTATTTTGCTAACTTGTCGTTGAATTTCTAACTTAACTTTTCAAACCTTATAGGTTTCAAAAACCTATAAGGTTTAAAGGTTTAGAAGGGTTAAAATCACCATCAATGAAAGGAGTTGTTAATTTTGAGCCAAATTGTTTCTACCACGTTGTCAATCACGCCGTTGGAAGCGAAAACCTTTTTAGAAATCACGACAATTATCTCTACTTTTTGAGCCGATACGACGTACATTTTTCTCCCGTCGTTGAAACGTATGCTTACTGCCTTATGCCCAATCATTTTCATCTTTTGGTACGTATCAAGTCGCTTGAAGCGTTAGAACATGAGCCAAAATACAAAGGTGATATTCACAAGTTCGTGATGCAGAGATTCAGCAATCTGCTCAACGGCTATGCCAAAGCCTATAATATTCGCTTTGAACGCAAGGGGGCCTTATTTATTGACTATACCAAACGTTTTTTGGTTGACAGTGAGGATTATTTTACGGCAGCCGTTGCTTATATTCATCAAAATCCAGTCAAACATGGTTTTGTGAAAGATATGGCCGATTGGCGTTATTCATCTTATCTATCGCATCTTTCACCCAAAGATACCAAGCTCAAACGCAACGAAGTATTGGCATGGTTTGGAGGAAAGGAAGCCTACGAGCAATTCCACAAAAATCAGTTACCACTCAATCCTGACTTAGAAATTTTTTAATTCAAACTACCCAAACCTTATAGGTTTTTGAAACCTATGAGTTTTCAAAGGTTTCAAAATCATCATGCAAAAACGCCATCAAGTACTTTCTTTTCTATTTTCCTTATCTATCATTACCTACATAGACCGCACTTGTATTTCGTTGGTAGCTACCGACATGAAAACTGACCTTGGCATCGAAAACGATGCTTGGGGCTGGGTATTGAGTGCTTTTGCGTTGGCTTATGCGTTGTTTGAACTTCCTACCGGAACACTCGGTGACCGCCTCGGTCCGCGCAGAGTACTCACTCGCGTAGTGGTGTGGTGGTCGGCCTTCACGGCTTTGACTGGCACGGCTATGAATTGGCTTTATTTGGTCATTGTACGGTTTTTGTTTGGAGCGGGTGAGGCGGGAGCTTATCCAAATGCTTCTATTGTGGTATCGCGGTGGTTTCCTAAGCAGGAGGTTGGCCAAGCGCAGGCATTTATCTGGGGGGCGGGGCGTATCGGTGGCTCGCTTGCTCCTTGGATAGTGCTTCCGATTGCTGCCAGCTTTGGCTGGAGAGCTTCATTTTTTGCGATGGCGGCACTGGGTATTGTTTGGGCTGTAATTTGGTATGTATGGTTCCGAGATTTTCCGTCAGAAAAAGCAGGGATTTCGACCAAAGAACTCGCATTGATTGAGCAAAACCGACGATTCAGGTCTGCCGATCACCACATTCCATGGGGCAAGGTATTTCGCAATCGCAATATGTGGGCTTTGATGTTGATGTTCCATTTTTATATGTATGGAGCGTATTTTTTTACGGGTTGGCTGCCTACTTATCTCAAAGAAGGGCGGCAGTTTGACAAAAATCAAATGCAACTCTTTTCAGCTATGCCATTCATTTTGGGGACGATAGGTTGTTTTACGGGTGGCTATTTGAGCGATTGGCTTGCCCGACTTTTTGGACTTAAGACTGGGCGACGTGTAGTGGGTATTGTAGGCATGGGTGTATCGAGTATCATCATTTTGCTGGCAGCCAGCACTCAAGACAATCAAACGGCAGCGTACTTATTGGCTGCTGGTATGGGCTTCAAAGACTTGACGCTCCCCGTGGCATTTGCGGTATGTGTGGATATTGGTAAAAGCAAATCGGGGACGGTGTCGGGAGCGATGAACATGGTCGGGCAGATGGGTGCAGTATTTTTGGGAGTTTTGTTTGGGTATATCGTCAAAGCCACAGGCGATTTCAACTACCCTCTTTATGTGATTTCGGCATTATTGTTTGTGAGTTGTTTGATGTGGTTTGTCATCAACCCCGAAAAAGAGATAGATTTTTAGGAACAATCAATTCTAACGTGGTATCACTCGCTTATAGACCAAAAAAGTGTAAGCATAGGCATGACGGGAGTCAGCAGTAAAGTGCCGCTGGCTGACGATGCAGAAATCTTTTTCCGAAAATTCGGGAAAAAAAGCATCGCCATCAAAGATACCATGTACTACGGTCAGATGAATACAATCTGCTATCGGTAGGGCTTGCCGAAAAATCTCCTCTCCACCAATGACAAAGACCTCGTTTTGATTTTTGCATTTTTCTAAGGCATCTTGTAAGCTGGTGGCACGCTCAAAACCCTCGTCTAATGGAAAGTCGGCTTGACGGGTGATGACGTAGTTGCCCACTTGAGAGGAAAGGCGGTCGGGGGTGTCGTAGCTTTTACGTCCCATGATCATTTTGCAGCCGCGTGTTACTTCAAAGAAATTGGCCCAATCGTTGGGCAAGTGGGGCCACGGCAAGCGTCCTTTCAAGCCAATGGCTCTGTTTTCGGACATTGCGGCTATCAATGAGATACGCATTAGTGAACGGGTTAGGAGTGGGAAAAACTTTTAAGCAAAGGTATAAAAAAACAGAACGACGAAGCACAAATGGCCCCGCCGTCTGTTTCCTACTTACTAAACTACTATTTTTTTTTGGTGTATAAAGAATGTATTGTACACCTAAAGATTTACTCGTTTTACAAAGGGTTATCGTCCTATGTTCTGACTATCGCCTTTGACAGACAAAATTTTAAATTCTGTGCGTCGGTTGAGGCGATGTTCATCTTCGCTACAAGCTACGCCATTACTACAATCATTGACGAGTTCGGTTTCGCCATAGCCTCTTGCTTCAAGTCGTGAAGGAGAAATGCCTTTACGTACTAAATAATCAAAAGCAGCACGGGCGCGACGCTCCGACAAGCGCATATTGTAAGCATCGCTGGCACGGCTGTCGGTAAAGGAGCGAAGTTCGATTTTCATTTGCGGATATTTTTTCATCAAAGCGATGATTTTGTCCAATTCACGTGCAGCCTCAGGTCGTATGAAAAACTTATCCAAGTCATAGTAAATATTTTCGAGAGTAAACACATCACCTTCGCCATACATACTCATATCATTTTCTACGACTTTAGCTTTGGCTTTTTTATTGCGGTTTATTTTCTGCTCGTTTGTAGCTAAATCATCACCTTCAGCACGTAGTGAGTAGTTGTTGTTTGGGTCAACTTCAAACTCATATCCACCATCAGGCCCTGTAATTACGGTACGCTCTTTCCCAGTTTTCTCATCTCGGAGCGTTACTTTTACACCTTCTTGTGGGTTTTGGGTGGCTTCGCGTTTGATCGTACCGCGTAAAATGGTGTTTTCGCTTTTGTTGAGATAAATCGAAACACTCATTTGTGGCTTGGCCGATTGGGTCATGGTAGAGAAGCGGACGTTGTTGGTGGCATAGCCTTCCTTGATGGCTTTGAAATCGTACTCGGTTTGGGCTTCCAAGCAAATACGAGTGCTACCATCCATACCAGTTTGTTGTATGTCTTGGTTAGAGCCATTTTTGACGATTCTTACGTCAGCACCTTCGATAGGTGAACCTGTTTTGGCATCAAATACTAAGATGTCTAATGGGCGGCAGGTACGACGGAAACTGTAAATATTGTCGTCGGATACCCCTTTGATACGGTTGGAACTGAAATAGCCTGTCCCACGGTCTTTGTCGGTGATGAGTCCGAAGTCATCTTTTTCAGAGTTGATAGGTGCGCCTAAGTTTTGGATACCTTTGTAAGCTATACCGTCTTTGAGTTCGGCATAGAATATATCCAAACCACCCAGTCCTTCGTGGCCGTCGGATGCGAAGTAGAGGTTGCCGGCACTGTCTATGAAAGGAAACATTTCGTTGCCTTCGGTATTGATTTCTTTGCCAAGATTGACAGGAGTACCCCATTGACCGTTGTTGTATTCTACTACATAAATATCAGTTCCGCCATATCCACCCGGCATATCTGAAGCAAAGTAGAGCTTTGTATCGTCTGGAGAAAGTGCTGGGTGGCCGCACGAAAAGTCATCACTATTGAAAGGCAATTCTTTGACATTGCCCCAATCTTTATTTTTCTTGTCGGCGATGAAAAGTTTGAGTTTATTGACCCCATCGCTACTTTTTCGAGCTCTACCGCTATTGTAGTTGTTGCGTGTAAAGATGACTTTGTTATAATCTTTAAAAAATGTAGCGGGTCCCTCGTGGTATTTGGTGTTAAGGGTACGACTGAACTTCTCGGCTTTGGTCATCGGTAGCGGAGTTTCGTCGGTGGCAGAGGCTGCTTCGCTGAGTGTACCTACATTCCCACCTTCGCGGGAGTTGGCACCTCCCAAAGAAGCGGCATTGCTACGAGCCGATATTCTTACGCCCTTGAGTTGGGAGGTGTCAGCGGCTAAGTATAAATCTAAAAATGGCGATTGATTCCAGTTGAATACTCGTTTGATGACCCCCGACTCATCGCGTGCCGATACAAAGACCAGCCCGCCTTTGTAGTACATTGGGCTAAAATCTGCTTGTCGAGAGTTGATAGGCAAGTACTCAACACGATACATGGCCGAATCTTTGTAAAAACGATTCATGTCCATATACGTTACCGTAAATTTCCGTCCTCGCAAATCTGATGATTGCATTTCGGCATATCGGCTGTAGAGTCGTTGCGACTCTCGGTACTTACCGTTGTTGGCCAATGCCTGTGCATAGTAAAGATAATTGCGGCTGTCGGTATCGGCAAAGTTTTCAATCAACTCGGCATAGATACGTTCGGCATTTTTGCTGTCTTGCAGACGGCGGTAGCAATAAGCCAATTTTTCGAGGGCTTCTTTGCGTTCGGTGGGATCAGATTTTCTGTCGGTTCGCAAAAAATCTTCATAACCCCGTACCGCCTCCACGTAGCTGTAGTCGTCGAAGGCCCGATTGGCGGAGCGTAAGCGCGCACTTTGAGCCATTAGACTGATGGTCGTCAGGGTTAGAGCCAATCCCAGTAAGAGTTTAACTGAGGTTCTCATGATTTTAATGTGTTACAGTAGTAGGAAAAATAGGATTTGTTTCTAAGTGATGACCAAATACTGTGCCAATTTATAAAAGTGATGAGGAGTGAATATCAAACAATAAATAATTATAATATAAATGGCTGTATTTCAAGATTTTAATCTAAGAAAAAATTTTAAATATTTTGAAATTTTACTCACAGTTGCAATAGGTTCAGCAGGGCGATAGCCTACAACCCACCTAATTTCCTCTTTGGACTCTAAGACATAAACGGATTTTTTGTGGTGAAATGGTACTTTATTGTCAATCAAAAAATCACTCAATTTTTTACGTTTTCCTCTCATGCCTTTCGGGCAAAACCAATCTCCTGCCTTCCATGGGCGTAAAACTAAGGACGACGAAAGTGCCTCAATAGATATGTAAAATGTGTGTGGGGTGTTTTCACCCATAATGTCAGTGATTTCCCATGATACTTCTGCTTGAGGTAAATGGACACTACCAGACGGAGTCGTAATCGCAAAAACAGGCATAGATATATGCTCTGTTTTTGACACAATCCAATGAGTACGGTCTTTGGAGAGTGTATGTGTGGAGGAAAAATATTGCTTTCCGGAGGTCTGATGACGGCTTTCCCAAATGTGTTTAGTTTGTAAATAACTGAAGCCATAGTCTGATAACCATTGAGCCAAACACTCAAGCGGACTGACGAATCCTTCCAACTTTCTGATGTCAATCCATAAACTCCCTTGTTCTTGGCGAATAGATTTGGAGGCTTCCTGTGAAAGATAATGTTTGACAATAGCCTCATTTTCAGATACTCTTTCAGCCAAAGTCATGGTAGCTTGAGCTACTTGGGGATTGAGGTCTTTTAAGATAGGAACTACATGATGACGGAGGCGATTGCGTGCGTAGTCGTCTGACAGATTTGAATTGTCTTCGCGCCACAAAAGAGCATTTTCATTTGCCCAGTCAGCCAATTCATGCCGAGTCGTAAAAAGAAGTGGGCGGACGATTGCACCGTTTTTGGGTAAAATACCATGCAAACCTGCCAAACCAGTACCCCGTACCATATTGAGCAGTAGGGTTTCGAGCAAGTCGTCCTGATGATGAGCCGTCAAAATCCAGTCGAAACCTTTAGATAGTCGGACTTCTTCAAACCATTGATAGCGTAAGTTCCTTGCGGCCATTTGAGTCGAAATTTTCTCAAGCTTAGCGACTGCCTTTGTATCAAATCGTTTCGTAAAAAAGGGAGCATTGTATTGTAAAGCGATACTTCGCACAAACTCTTCGTCAGCTTCTGATTCGTTGGCTCGTAGTTGAAAATTGCAATGAGCTATCCCAAAATTCAACCCTGCTCGCTGACACAAATCAACCATCACTACTGAGTCTAAACCTCCACTTACCGCCAAGAGTAGTCGGTGATGAGATTCAAAAAGTTGTTTTTCTTTAATGAATGTTAAAAAACGGTCGAGCATGGGGTTTTGTAGCTAACTTTGCAAGCGTTATGATGTATAATGTAGGGTGTATGATGTATTTGTTGGTTTTTGGGGTAGTTGGCTATGTCCTGTTGGGAGTGGTTTGTAGTCTATGGGCTAAAAAAATATCTCCTTCCCTCCCTTTCTCCCTCGTTGCCTCGTTGCCTCGTTGCCTTGCTACCCTGTTGCCTCTCTACCTTATTGCCTCTTTACAAACCCACGCCCAACGCCCCACTTTTGGCCCACCACCGACTACTGGTGATGAAAAAGTGTTTTTGCTGGGAGCCGATAGCATCACTATCAACAAACTCCCCGACGGCAGCGAAGTACGTCGGGTGGTCAATAAAGTGGTGTTTAGGCACAAGGGGGCATTGATGTACTGCAATTTGGCCATTCACAATGTACTCTCCAATGCCCTCGAAGCCTACGGCAACGTGCGCATTGTACAAGGTGATAGTATCACGGTAACGGGCGATACACTATTTTATTTTGGCAACAGTCGCTTGGCCAAGGTGTCGGGCAGGGTCGTTACGCTCAAAGACCGCAAAAGTACGCTCACCTCCAATCGCATCGAATACGACATGGCAGGAGGTATTGCGTATTATCCCGACCGAGGCAAAACAGTAGATGCCGAAAACACCCTTACCAGCCGAAAAGGGTTTTATGACACTCGTACCAAAGTTTCGACGTACTATGGTGATGTAAAATTAGTAAACAAAAAATACACCCTTACCACCGATACCTTGGTTTATAATTCATTAACCAAAATAGCCGACTTTCGTAGTCTGACCAAAGTAGTGAGCAAAGACGGTACACTTTTGGCCAAAAACGGCTCTTACAACACCGAAACTGGCGCGTCCGTATTTCGTACACGTACCACCATAGACAATCCCGACTATACGCTTACCGGCGACTCATTGACGTTTGACAATCTCAAAAAACGAGGTTTTGCCAAAGGAAATGTTGAGTTGGTTGCCAAAACTGATGAAACGATTTTGAATGGTGATTTTGGTCAATACGACGGTAAAGCAGGCATATCAAAAGTATGGGGGCGGGCATTGACCCGTACCGTCATATCCAAAGACACACTTTATATGACTGCGGATACCCTCTACTCCATTGAAATACAGTCTGGTACAATTTCCACTAAAACAGATACACTTATCTCCAAAAATATTGCCAAAACTCCCCCCGCCGACACCAGCGAAAAGTCAAAACCTCGCAAACTCATTGGCCAACGAAATGTACTGCTCTATAAAAAAGACCTCCAAAGTAAATGCGACTCACTCATCTATCATTCGCTCGACTCTACGATTACGTTCTTACGAAAACCTATTATTTGGTCTAAACAATACCAACTCGAAGCTGATACGATAGTAGCCCAACTTCAAAATCAAAAACTACGAACGATGTACTTGCGTGCCAAATCGTTTGTCATTTCGCAAGACACCCTACTCAATTTCAACCAAGTCAAAGGCCGACGTATCACGGCTACGTTCGACGACAGTACCCGCCTCCAGCGTGTATTTGTAGAAGGCAATGGCGAGAGTATTTATTTTGCAGCCAATGAAGAAAACAAACCTATGGGAATGAACCGCGTCGAATGTGCCAAAATGACCCTCAACTTTCGGAGCAATCAAGTGCAGCGTATTCAGTTTATAGGCCAGCCCGATGGTCGCTTTATCCCTCCCCAAAATATCAAAGGCCCCGACAAAGAACTGGAAGGCTTCAACTGGCGTATCAAAGAAAAAACGACCAAAGAGGAAATATTTTCCAAAGCCAATTTTAAACCTTCACCTCCCAAAGTAGTCCAACCTACTGAAAAACAGCCTCCAATCCCAAACAAAACCTTGACGAAAGAAGTTATACCTACGAAAGCAAAAAACACGAAAAAAAAACTTTAACGTTAAGCAACGATTTTGATACAAAAAGCGTATATCATTTTGTACCAAAAAATAATTTTTCAGAACATTTTAAGGCATCATTTTTGTAATATCAGAAATAAGCGTATATTTTTGCCAAAAACAACAAGAAACATGATTTTTTTGAATACTTGCAGCTATGAAAAAAACTATACTTATATATTCTTTGGCCATCTTAACCAGCCTGTTGCGGTGGAATGAAGCCACAGCACAGTCGGAGGTGAGTCCCACTAAAAGTCGCTTGAACATGGGTAAAAAGCCCGTTTCAGGTCTTCCTGCTTCAATAGTAAAGCCAGCCTCGCTTGATCGTAGTATCAATTTACGCCCCAGCGTGGCTATCAATGCCTACTATCGCTCGGTTTTGTTGAATACTACCAACTCCAGCAACGCCACCCCTACTGCCAAAAATCGTACCAATAGCGAAGTAGGGGCAGCATTGGCTACCGAAAGCCGTCCCAATACAGAAGAAGCAATCTTGCGTTCAGAAGATTTATTGTTTAGCAACGAAAAAATACGTGTTTTGAACGCCTTTCCCAATCCAGCTAATGACTATGCCGAAATTCAATACCAAGTAATGGGCAACGTAGGTAGTGCCAAAATTGGATTGTTTAATATTCTGGGGACTAATGTAGGAGAGTATGAATTGGACAAGAATGATCGCCAACTCCGCCTTCCGACACGTGAAATGCCTACTGGTGTTTACTTTTACAAACTTCTTTTGGACGGTAAAACACTGGCTACCAAAAAATTACTCATTCGCCATTGATGTTCCCTGTCTCCTTATTGATACTTTTTCTGCTTCAGGTTCGTTAGGAGATATGAAGCAATTATTGTATTTTTGCGCCCGATATGCGTAACACTTTCTTGAAATATTTTATTTTGGTATTGGCTCTTAGCTGGTTAAGCTCTTGCAGCAAGTTTGCCAAATTACAGAAAAACGGCACCCTCGAGCAAAAATACGAGGCCGCGCTTCAATACTACAAAAAAGCCGATTACTACCGTGCCGGCTTGCTTTTTGAAGAAATCACGCCCCTGCTCAATGGAAAAGATGCCAACCAAGCCGAGTTGGCGCAGTTTTACAATGCCTACTGTAATTTCAAGCAAAGCAATTACAACATGGCGCAGTTCTTGTTTAAGAACTTTTATGAAACCTTCCAGCGCAGCGACTATGCCCAAGAGGCACTTTATATGCACGCCTATTCACTTTACAAAGATTCGCCCAACTTCAATTTAGATCAAACCAGTACCCTGACGGCCATCAGTGCTTTGCAAGATTTTATTAATACCTACCCTGATAGCCCTTTCCGTCAAGAAGCTACACAGCTTATCCTTGAACTACGCGACAAGCTCGAACTCAAAGCCTACGAAAAAGCCAAGCTCTACTACAAAACCAGTGAGGCCAATATCGCCAATTATCGGTCGGCAGTAGTGGCTATCAACAATTACCAAAAAGACTTCCCTGACTCAAAATACAACGAAGAACTTTCTTTTTTGCGCGTAGATGCTCAATTCAATTTGGCCAAGCTAAGTTTTGTTGAAAAACAAAAGGAACGCTATCAAGATGTATCAAAATACTACTTGGCTTTCATAGACAAATACCCCAACAGCAAATACCTGCGCCAAGCAGAGCGGTATTACGACATTTCACAAAAAGAACTGACCAATATTTTGGCTGCCGAAAAAGCCGCTAAAGAAGTCAAACCTTCTAATACTGGAAAACTCTCGACACCGTCGTCGTCGGGAGGAAACTAACCTTGTCATATTCATAACAACCATATCATATACCATGGCAGCATCTCAATCTATCATAACACGCGACACCGACAAACTGGCCGCTAAAACGGGCAACCTTTATGAATCGGTAGCCATTATTTCGCGTCGGTCGCGACAAATCGCCTCCAAAACCAAAGAAGAACTCAACAACAAATTGGCTGAGTTTGCATCAGGTATTGACAACCTCGAAGAAGTATTCGAGAACCGTGAGCAAATTGAAATCTCGAAATTCTATGAGCGTCAGCCCAAGCCTACCAGCATTGCTATTGAAGAATTTATGGAGGACAAACTCTTTTGGCGTTTGGCTGAAGAAGAAGAAAGTAAATAAAAACAACCAAAAACAACCATAAGCCGCACTAAATAAATGATTTTAGTGCGGCTTTGTGCTATCAACCAAAAACTTTAGCTTGTATCAACTTGAACTTACAAGGCAAAAAAATCCTACTCGGTATCAGTGGCAGTATTGCAGCTTATAAATCGGCATTTTTGGTGCGTTTGCTTTTAAAAGCAGGTGCCGAAGTACAAGTAGTAATGACCCAAGCTGCCCAAGATTTCATTACGCCCCTAACTTTAGCCACCCTCTCCAAACGTCCTGTTTTGAGTGATTTTGTCAAAAATGAGGCAGGCGAATGGAACAATCACGTCGAGCTAGGCCTTTGGGCTGACATGATGCTTATCGCACCGGCTACTGCACACACACTCGCCAAATGTGCTAATGGCCTGTGCGACGACCTCCTGACGGCAGTCTATCTTTCGGCACGCTGTCCTGTTTTTTTTGCACCGGCTATGGATTTGGATATGTACCTGCACCCTTCTACCCTGCATAATTTACTCCTACTTCGCCAATTTGGAAATCATATCATCGAAGCCCGGCATGGCGAATTGGCCAGTGGATTGGTAGGAACAGGGCGTATGGCCGAGCCAGAAGAAATTGTCGAAATTCTTGAAAAATTCTACGCACAAAATTCGATTTTGAAAGGGAAAAAAGTACTCATCACGGCAGGACCTACCCAAGAGGCCATAGACCCCGTGCGGTACATCAGCAATCACTCCACCGGCAAAATGGGCTATGCCATCGCCCAAGCCTTCGATGCAGCAGGGGCAGAGGTCATACTTGTCAGTGGGCCTGTATCTATTACATTGCCCAGTAGCTCGATTCGGTTGGTCAAGGTACGCTCTGCCCAAGAAATGTATGAGACTGCACAAGTTGAATTTGAAACGGCCGATGTCGTGATTTTGTCGGCGGCAGTGGCTGATTATACCCCAGCCAACCCCGCCGACCGAAAAATAAAGAAAAAAGAAACTCATTTTCAAATCGAATTGACCAAGACTATTGACATTGCGGCCACTTTGGGGAAGCAAAAAAAACAGGGGCAAATCATGGTAGGCTTTGCACTCGAAACCGACAATGAGTTGGAAAATGCCAAAAACAAACTAATATCTAAAAACTTAGATTTGATTGTACTCAATTCGCTCAACGACAAAGGTGCAGGTTTTGCACACGATACCAACAAAATCACCGTTATTGAGGCAAATGGCATGGTTCATACTTTCGAACTGAAGTCGAAAACCGAGGTAGCAAAAGATATTTTGCAGCTTGTGGCAGGGAAATTGCAAGAAAGTAACAAGTGATACAAAAAAGAAAAATTAGTCTTTATGACAATGAAAAAGTATGTCTTTTTCTACTGTGGCTTGATCATGTTGAGCATGGCTAATAAAGCAATGGCTCAAGAACTCAACTGCAAGGTTTCGCTCAATTATAATCAACTATTTTCGGGGCAAAACACTGACAATGCTAATTTGGAGCAGCTAAAATCTGTCATTAGCGATTTTATCAATGCCCGCCGCTGGACCAATGACAATTTCAGCCCCGAAGAACGTATCAACTGTAGCCTCAATATCAACTTACTTCGTTCACCTGCACAAGGAGTTTATGAAGGAACTGCCCAACTTATCATTACAAGGCCCGTATTTGGTACGAGTTATGAAACGGTGCTTCTCAATTATGTGGACAGGGCATTCAATTTCAATTACCTACCCAACAATCCGATGTATTTCAACGAAAATACATACACTGATGAACTTACCCATACATTGGCTTTCTATGCCTACATCATTTTGGCACTTGATTATGATTCTTTCAGCAAGTATGGAGGCAATCCGTACATTCAAAAAGCATTTCAGTTGGCCAATATGGCACAAAACGCTCAAAATTCGAGTGGATCGTGGCGGTCAGGGGGCGATGTACGCAATCGCTTTTGGTTGATTGACAACTTGATGAACCAGCAAATGCTCCCCTTCAGAGAAAGTCTTTATACCTACCACCGACTGGCTTTGGATACCTTTACCGAAAACCCTATCGAAGCACGCCGGCAGATATTGAATGCGATTAATACGATTCAACAAGTAAGTAAAATCATGCCTACTTCTGTTTTGATTAACTCATTTTTCGATGCCAAAGGCGAGGAGATATACCGCATCATGCGCGAGGCCAACAAAGAAGACAAACAAAAAACCTACACGCTACTATCTCAACTCGATCCTGCCAAAACCGAAATGTACCGAAGACTTTTGCAGTGATGAGTCTTGGAAGGTTTGAATACGTGTCTAATCCATTCAATCCGTGTGCAATTTTTTGGGCTTTGATTAACTCCTATACACAGTCGATTTTAGTATTATCCTCAAAAAAGTGCATTTTTTGGTCAAACCTTTTGCTCCTACACATCGTTACTGAAAATGTATCAATAACCATTTTCAGATGGAAAAAACAGAGAAAATCCGTAACTCTTACGTCAATTTTGTACTTGAGCAAGGGCATCCTCCTGCTTCGTTTTATGTTTTTGCCAAAAAACTCAAAATGACAGAGGCCGAATTGTACGAGTTTTACACTTCCTTTGAGGCTATCGAAATGGATTTGTGGACTTCGTTTTTTGAGCAAGCCCGCACTACCGCCGAAGCCGACCCTACCTATCAAACCTATTCGGTACGAGAAAAACTGTTGGGCTTTTATTACACATGGATTGAAGTATTGAAAGCCAACCGCAGTTTTATTGCGTATTCGTATCGTTTTTTTGACAAACCCCTTGCGCACAAAAACCCGCCTCAACTGCGTCCTTTCAAAAATGCTTTTTTGGAATATGCCAAAGACTTACTCTACGAAGGACGCGAAAGCAAGGAAATCATTTCGCGCCCCTACATCAGTAGCCGATACCCAGAGGCATTATGGCTCAATACACTCTACATCTTAGAGTTTTGGGTCAAAGATACCAGCCGTAATTTTGAGAAAACCGACAGTGCTATCGAAAAAACCGTCAATACGGCCTTCGACCTCATGGGGCAGTCGTTTGTAGATTCGATGATAGATTTGGCTAAGTTTATGTATCAGAATAAGTAGTCTTGAGATTTTATAATTCAGACCCAAGACTAAAAACAGCACACGGATTGAACGGATTGGACACAGATTCAAATCCTCCAAAACCCACGACTCCAGACTCAAAATAATCCATGAAAGCACAAGATAAAATACCCACCTCCAAAGTAGCGCGAGCTACACAGTTTTTGAAAACAGGAGCTAAGATTGGCGGCAATTATCTCAAATACAACGTCAAAAAATTCATAGACCCCACTACCTCCCGCGACGAACTCCACCAAGACAACGCCACCGATGTCTATGCGTCGTTGAGTGAGTTGAAAGGGTCTGCCTTGAAGGTAGCGCAGATGTTGAGCATGGACCGTAGCGTACTGCCGCGAGCGTATGTGGAGCGTTTTCAGATGTCGCAATATTCGGCACCGCCTCTTTCGGGGCCTTTGGTTGTCAAGACTTTTAGGAGTTATTTTGGCAAAACACCTCACGAGTTATACGACCGATTCGACATCAATGCCGTCAATGCCGCTTCGATAGGGCAAGTACATCAGGCGTGGAAAAATGGCAAGCGTCTGGCCGTCAAAGTACAATATCCCGGTGTAGCCGATAGCATCAGTTCTGATTTGCGCATGGTAAAACCTATGGCGACTACGCTCTTCGGCCTCAACGAAAAAGACGTAGAACGCTATACCGAAGAAGTAGAAAGTAAACTACTCGAAGAAACCGACTACGAACTCGAACTCCGCCGCTCTATCGAAATCTCGGAAGCCTGTAAGCACATCAAAGGGCTGGTTTTTCCGAAATATTACCCAGACTTATCCTCAAAGCGTATCCTGACCATGGACTGGATCGAAGGGCTTCACCTCAAAGAGTTTTTACAAACCAATCCCTCCCAAGAGGTGCGCGATGCCATAGGGCAGTTGTTGTGGGATTTTTATGACCATCAAGTGCATTATTTGCGCCAAGTACACGCCGACCCCCACCCGGGCAACTTTTTGATGCGTGCTGATGGAACTATGGGGGTCATAGATTTTGGCTGTGTCAAGATTATTCCTGATTATTTTTACGAAAACTACTTTACCCTCATCAACCCCGATACGCTCGAAGACACGGAGCGCACCGAACAGATTTTTTATAACTTGGAGTTCTTGGTCAAAGAAGACGGACTTCGTGAGAAGGCATTATTTACAGATTTGTTCCGCCAAATGATTCATTTGCTGGGTAAGCCTTTTGCAGTAGAGGAGTTTGATTTTGGCAATCAAACCTACTTCGATAGTGTGTATGCTTTTGCCGATGAGTTGGCCAAGGTAGAAGAAATACGCAACAGCAAAGTAGCACGTGGCTCCAAAGACGGCCTGTATATCAACCGTACTTATTTTGGACTCTACTCTATGCTCAACGAACTCCGCGCCAAAGTACGTACCACACGCCCCGATTGGCTACGGAGTAAGAA
>JBKBKL010000064.1:0-21969 GCA_046294665.1 Runella sp. | reverse complement strand
ATACCGACAAGTACATGGTACTCAAGCCTGTGAAGCGTCGTTTGAAAGAGAGCTTCGAACATGACATGAGCGGCTTGGAGATTCGCGCTCGCGGCAAAAACCTCAAACAGTACGTGGTAGATCGTGTCATCGAAAACTCCCCCGCTTGGCAAGCAGGTTTGCAAGAAGGTGATGAACTATTGTTTATCAATAATAAATCTGCGGAAGAATTGGTCGTAAGTGAGATTTACAAGATCTTACAAAAAGGCGAAGGACGTGAAATTACCATACTTATCAAACGTAATGGTAATATTCAATTTGCCCGCTTCCAACTCAAGCGCATGATTTAATCTGTCTTGCTACTACAAGAAGCTATCAGTTCATGTATGATATTGCAGTTGCTCATCAATGTCTTTGATGTTGGGCAGTTCTAACTAATGCCCGAAAAATACGCATTGATGATCCATTTTTCGAAGGCTTAGACTTTATTGACCAGCAAAGGTTTTGGTAAGGCTTTCATTTGATTTATGGTAGTTTACTTTTCTACGAACAATTCCCTTCAGTTTTACTTCAAGGCCACGATGGCTAGCACTCTGCTGAAAATATTCCAATACTGTGTAAATATCATAATCTATAAATTGGGCGCGAGTACCGTCAATAAAGACTTTATCGCCCTTCTGTAATGAATCAAGTATTTCCGTCAGGCGGGCTTTATTGAGAAACGACACATCTTTTTTAAAAACTATCAGTACCGTTTTGTCGTCGCGAGTCGTCGAAATCACCGAATGGCTGTTGCTATAAATCACAAAGCCAATACCGACCACCAAACCAATGCCTATGCCCATCAGCAAATCGGTAAGAATCACGGCCAAAATCGTAACCATGAAAGGAATGAACTGATCTTGACCCGATTTGTACATTTTTTTGAATATTTGATATTTGGCCAATTTGTACCCTACCGAAATCAGCAAGGCTGCCAAACAAGCCAATGGGATATGATTGAGCAAATCGGGAATAATGGCCACCGCTACCAGCAGCAATACCCCATGGATAAACGAAGAAAGACGAGTTTGTCCCCCACTGTAAATATTGGCAGAGGTACGCACGATGACCGACGTAACGGGTAGCCCCCCCATCAGTCCCGAAAAAATATTGCCGATTCCTTGTGCTTTCAGCTCTTGGTTGGCCGACGACACACGTTTTTGGGGGTCGAGTTTATCAGCCGCCTCCAAGTTCAACAACGACTCTATACTGGCCACTACTGCCAATGTAAACGCCGCTACATACGTTTTGTAGTTGGTCAAAACAGCTACGTTGGGAAAATTGAAAGCCCCCGTCAAGTCTTCCAGCGAGCGTATCACCGGCACTCGTACCATGTGTGCGTCAGATTCGCCCAGATATAAATGGGGACTGAAATACAAAAACGCCTGATTCATCAATACCCCCACTATCACTACTGCCAAACCTACGGGGACAGCACTAAAAAGTGTTAGTTTTTTCAAGATTTTTTGTTCCCACAACCCAATCATTAGCAAACAAGTAACGCTGATCATCATCGCTCCTATATTGATTTGCCGCAATGCTTCGGTGATTTCGGAAAAGGTATTTCGATGATCGGTCTGCAAAAACTCAAAATCGCCCTCAAAGTCAGCATCCCAGCCAAAAGCATGAGGAATCTGCTTGAGGACAATCACCAGTCCAATCGCTACCAGCATACCATTGAGTACACTGTAAGGGACAAAACTACTCAAACGCCCCGCTTTAAGCCAGCCAAGAAAAAGCTGTAAAACTCCTGCCAGTACTACGGCAGTAAGAAAATTTTGGAACGACCCCAGTTCTTCGATTTTATCAAATACGATGAGGGTCAATCCAGCCGCAGGGCCGCTTACGCTTACTTCGGAGCCAGAAAACAACGTTACGATGATTCCTCCCACAATTCCGGCCAATATCCCTGCCAACAACGGAGCACCAGAAGCAAGTGCAATACCCAAACACAATGGCAAAGCCACCAAAAACACCGAAAGGCCTGCATTGAAGTCTTTACTGAAATATTTGAAAGAAAGAAGTGTCATGCCGGGTGGAAAGCGAAATGCGAAATATAAGGAAATAAACGAGCATTTCCTGAAAACCTACCTACTCATATTCTGCTCAATAGCCTGTCGTACCATTTCTACTACTTCTTCGGCACTTTTTTCTTGAGGTGATATAGGGGCAAGGGTCGTCCATGATAGCCGCTGAAAACTACGGAGCGGGAAAAAACCTTTGGGGTTGAGCCGCCCCGTGTTTTGAATAACGACTGGTACAACCAGCGCACTGGGGGCTTTTTTGAGCAATACCGCCACTCCCCCTACGGCAAAGGGCTTCAGCGCACCCGTGCGCGAGCGAGTCCCTTCGGGAAAAATCGCCGCCGAAAACTTAGTTTCTTCTACCAATTTGCCCAAACGCGCAATTTCTACTACGGCTTGTTTGCCATCTTGGCGGTTGATGAGTGCCGCTCCGCTTTTTTGGAGATTGTAAGAAATACTCGGAATACCCTTGGCCAATTCTATTTTGGAAACAAACAATGGGAAATGATGACGCAGATACCAAATCATACCTACTATATCGAACATACTTTGATGATTGGCTACAAAAATCAGCGGTCGGTCGGTCGGGAGAGGGACTTCTACCCTAAAACGCAGGCGTGTACCCATAATATAAAGCCCATGTAGCAAAAAAAAATTGAGCCAATGGACTGACCTTTGGTGGGCTTTACGCCCCAAAAAATTATAACAAATCACTTGTATCCCGTGAAAAACCACCAGCATTAAGCCAAAAAAGAGATAATAAATACTGCTCAAAAGATAATCTACGATTTGCTTCATGGTTTTTTTGGGTCATTTTTCATGCCACGAAATTAGAAATTATGCCTACCTTCGGAAAATTTTTTGTCCAAATCTTTCTCTTGCTTACTATGTATCTCCCTGCCTCTCGCATCGAAGTGATGCAATACATCGGCCAAAAACTCGACAACCTTATCGAAGAGTTTCTCAAACCCATCGAAACCATCTGGCAGCCTTCTGATTTTTTGCCCGATTCGACCAGCGAGGATTTTTTGCCAGAAGTAAAACTCCTCCAAGAAGCCGCCCGCGAGTTGCCCTACGACTATATGGCTGTACTCATCGGCGATGCCATCACCGAAGAAGCCCTCCCCACCTATGAATCTTGGCTGATGACCGTAGAGGGTATCAACCAGCAAGACGCTACTTCGCCCTGGACCCGCTGGGTACGTGCTTGGACTGCCGAAGAAAACCGCCACGGCGACTTGCTCAACAAGTACCTGTACCTTTCGGGGCGCGTAGATATGCGTGCCATGGAGGTTTCGACGCAATATTTGATAGCCGACGGCTTCGACATCGGAACCAGCACCGACCCCTACCGCAACTTCATTTACACTTCTTTCCAAGAACTTGCTACCAATATCTCGCATCGTCGTACTGCCACTTTGGCCAAAAAATATGGCAATACCCTCCTCTCCAAAATGTGTGGAGTGATAGCCTCCGACGAAATGCGCCATGCCAAAGCCTACAAGTCCTTTGTGTCGAAAATACTGGAAGTGGACGCTTCGGAGATGATGATAGCACTCGAAGATATGATGCGCAAAAAAATCGTGATGCCGGCGCATTTTTTGCGCGAAACAGGCATAAAACTTAGCGAAACCTTCAGCCACTATTCTGATGCTGCACAGCGTATGGGAGTCTATACTACACACGACTACATCGAAATCTTAGAAAGTTTGCTGGCCGATTGGAAAATAGACCAAGTAAGTAGTCTAAGCGATACTGCCGAAAAAGCCCGCGATTATCTCATGGCCTTGCCCGCTCGCTTGCGGCGTATAGCCGACCGCACGCGTGTTCCAGAGCTTTCGTACAATTTTAGCTGGATAGCTGTGTAGTATTTTTATTTTTCAGAAACTTACTTTTGCCACTACCGGCTGGTGGTCAGAAGGGTAGCGTTGGTTGAGCGCGTCGGTCAAGACAGCATATTTGGCTACCCGAAAGTGCCTACTGACAAAAATATAGTCTATTCGCTCTTGCAAAGGTGCGTCCCAGCGAAAACCATTGAAAGTGCCGATAGGACCGTAGGGGGGTGCTTGGGTTACTTTATACGCATCTTGGAGTATGGTTTGGAGTGTTTGAATTTGCTCTGTTTCGGGGGTTGAGTTGAAATCTCCTACACAAATCACAGGCATATCTTTGGCTATTTCTTTGATTTTTCGGACCATCAACTGCCCCGACTGCCGCCGTGCTTCTACGCCTTGATGGTCAAAGTGTACACTAAAAAAATAAAACTCCCGCTTGGTACGAAGGTCTTTGAGCTTGCCCCAAGTACAGATGCGATTGCAGCAGGTAGCGTCCCAGCCTTTGGAGGGGCGGTCGGGGGTTTGGCTTAGCCAAAAATCGCCCGACTGGAGCAGCCGAAAGCGGTCTTTTCGATAAAATACCGCCGAGTGTTCGCCTGCTTGCTGGCCGTCGTCGCGCCCTGCCCCAAAAAAAGTGTATTCGGGTAGTTGAGCCAAATCGTCGAGTTGGCCACGCAGCCCTTCTTGTGTACCAAAAATATCGAACTCATGGTAGCGAACCAACGCCTTGACCTGCTCTACGCGGTTGGGCCAAGCATGGAGGCCATCGTTGGGGTTGTTGTAGCGTAGATTGTAAGTGGCTACGTTGAGTGGAGTGTTTTTTTGGGCTTGTCCTGACTTTGCCAAAAAGAGAAAAAGTAGTAAAAACAAAAAGGTGTTTTGCATAAATATCGAGTGAATTTGTAAGAGAGTTGGCGATTCTTAAAGAAAATATCATGTTGAAACCTTTATCATAAGCCCAATTTCTCACGTCCGTAGGCCAAACAAAGACGTATGTTTGCATCTTCGGCAGCCAATTTTTCTTCGGGGCTAAGGTGAGCTATGGTAGGCAATCCTCCTTTATTTGAGCGAGTATTTACAGTTTTTAGGGTATGTGCCAAATATCGCCCCGGCAAATTGGGGAAGGTTTCCCAGTAGGCTTCTGTCAAGCAAGGTATCAAAAGCGGCTCGCGGGTAATCATCTCCAAGCTGAAAGTTACCGCAGGATTGTATTGACGACAAACAGCTACTAATGCCGGCAAATCCAAGATACCTTCTCCCAGTGGCACTTCCGAAAGCCGAAAACCGTCAGTATAGGCTTCTACGGCCATGTCTTTGAGGTGAGTACTTTTTACAAAGGGGGCTAGGGTATGCACCGTTTCGGTAGGGTCTTCGAGCAATGCCCAGTTGTTGCCGAAATCAATCGTAGCCCCGATCCATTCGCTCGATAGTTTTTTGAGTAATGCGGCCATTTCGTCGGCGCGCCAATCTTTGTGATTCTCGACCCCCAATGCTACGCGGTGTTTGCGAAGGATAGGTTCTATAGCCTCCAAAACAGCTACGGCATTTTGCTCAAATGCCCGAAAATCGGCCAGCGAATGGTAGGCTTCATAACGCCGCCCTGCCGAACAAACAGTACGAACTACCTTCACTCCCGCATCTTTGGCTTGTATGATGTTTTGTTCAAAAGCTGCGGTATCGTTGGGCGTTTTGGGAAGCGAAACAGAACCTTCTACATAAAGCCCCCAGTTTTCAGATATGTTTCGGACTTGCTTGGCAAAATCAGCCGTCCAGTGGTCTATCCCCACCTGAATCCCTCCTGCACCAAGTTGGTGGCAATGATTGAGCAAATCGAGGGCATTGCGCAAGGGCGGGAAGCGACTACTCTCTATCTTCGACTGCCACCTAAGCCAATAGGAATGTACCACTATCCCCATTTTCTCAACCATCTTCGTATGCCCTACTTGGGGCAATAGCGTGGCTAATGAAGCTGTGGTAGTTTGATGTAGAAAATCACGGCGATTCATGGGAGTTGAGGGGTTTGAGGTCAATAAAAATAGTCTAGTTTTGGGCTAATTCATAACTGATGTTACGCTTCTCCGAAGCGTTTTATGTTTCATCTAAACACTACAACGGCTACAAATGTGTGGCTTCTCCGAAGCCCCATATCAGTATCCCCCAAGCCTCGGAGAGGCACAAGTTTTGCAGAAAAATACCTTCTTCCAATACGTAATTACCCAAATTTGCGTAACATAATTTCATAAGTAACTAAGATGAGAAACTTTACTCAAAAACATTATTACAATACTTATCAAAAAGTGTCAACAAAAAAATAAATATCTAATTTTCAGGGAGTTATTTATTATTCCTTGTTCAAATATTTTAGAATTTTATTTCAATATAACCATACAGCGGAAGCGATACCGTCGGTTTTTTTATTAAGTTAAATCACGCCTTACCTCCAAATATTACTTGACAATCATTTTTGGATTTTTGAGAACTATGACTATATCTTTGCGTTGCTTTTGCGCAAAAGCATATCTCAACAAAGGGGTGCCCCAATACGACGGGCTGAGATTATACCCTAAAAACCTGATCTGGGTAATGCCAGCGGAGGGAATGTAAAATGACAAAATCTACATCTTGGCTTTTGGCCGTAGCAACGGGAGTGTTGCTGTACGCGCCTGTATCTGCCCAAACAAACGTTTCGGGGCGTGTGATTGATGCAGAAAACAATCAACCCTTACCGGGAGCTACTGTACAAGCGGGTAGTTTTCGCGGAACTGTAACCAATGAAAATGGCGAGTTCTCACTCAAAAACCTCCCCAAAGAGGTAGAGTCAATCGTCATTTCTTATGTAGGCTACAAAACTGTCGTAGATTCCTCTTTACGACAAAATATTTTTTCAAAATCCAATCGCAGTGGTGAAGCACCTCAACTCTCAAAACTCGAGATTCGCCTCCAACGCTCCACTTTCAGCACTGACGAAGTAGTCATCAGTGCCACTCGTGCCAATCTCAAATCGGCCATGGCATTTACGAATGTAACCAAAGCCGAAATCAGTAAGCAAAATTTAGGCCAAGACCTGCCGATATTGCTCAACTTCACACCGTCGTTGGTCAGTACGTCTGATGCCGGCGCGGGTATAGGCTACACAGGTTTTCGGATACGTGGTACTGATGCTACACGCATCAACGTAACTATCAATGGTATCCCATACAACGATGCCGAAAGTCAAGGTACGTTTTGGGTCAATATGCCCGACTTTGCCTCGTCGGTGAGTAGCGTACAGATTCAGCGTGGCGTAGGAACCAGTACGAATGGGGCGGCAGCGTTTGGGGCTACCGTCAATATCAACACCAATGAATTCAGGGGGA
This sequence comes from Runella sp., assembly GCA_046294665.1. GTDB lineage: Bacteria > Bacteroidota > Bacteroidia > Cytophagales > Spirosomataceae > Runella. The sequence goes on along the minus strand of JBKBKL010000064.1, from coordinate 14,733 downwards.
AACCATACGCCGAAATAGATAATTCTTATGGCTCGTTCAATACTTGGAAACATACCCTAAAAGCAGGCACGGGCTTGCTCAACCAAAAATTTACGATAGATGCCCGCCTTTCCAAAATTACCTCCGACGGCTTCATAGACCGTGCGCGTTCGGATTTGAGGGCATTTTATGTGTCGGGAGCGTATTTTGGCAAAAAGAGTTCGGTACGTTTGAATGTATTTTCGGGTAAAGAAATCACCTATCAAGCATGGGAGGGAATCCCCGAAGCACGCCTTCGCGGCGACCGCGAGGGAATGTTGGCCTTCATCGAACGCAACAGCCTCAACCAACGCGATGCCCAAAACCTGCTCAACTCCAACAGCCGAACTTACAATTTGTATCTCTACGAAAATCAAGTGGACGACTATCAGCAAGACCAGTACCAACTGATAACCTCACATCAACTGTCCAAAAACTGGACGCTCAATGCCAACGCCTTCTTGGTGCGTGGGCGGGGGTTTTTTGAGCAATTCCGCGACAATGACCGCCTCAGCCGCTACAAACTCCCCAACGTAAACCTCGGCAGCATCAGCATCTCACGTAGCGATTTGGTACGCCGCCGCTGGCTTGACAATTATTTCTATGGAACGACTTTTTCGTTGGATTATGACGGTTTCCAAAAAATCAAAGCCAATATCGGTGGTGGGCTAAACCAGTATGATGGCGACCACTTCGGCGAAGTAATCTGGGCGCGTTTTGCCAATGCCAATCCTCGCCACCGCTATTATTTCAACAAAGGACTCAAAACCGATTTTAATCTTTACGGAAAACTTTTTTATCAAATCACGCCAAAGCTCAATCTCTTTGGCGATGCTCAAATCCGAACCGTCGGCTACTCAATCAATGGCGACGACAACCAGCAACGCCTCCAGCAGCATGATGTCAGCTATACTTTTTTCAATCCTAAAGCAGGTTTGACGTATGATATTTCTGAAAACGCATCGGCTTATGCTTCGTTGAGTGTAGCGCACCGCGAACCCAACCGCGACGATTTCACGGAGTCTATGCGTCAGGTACAGCCACAGCCCGAAATCTTGCGCGATTGGGAGGTAGGCTATCGTTTTCAGAGAGGGCGATTGGCGGGTAGTATCGGTGGGTACTACATGGATTATAAAAATCAACTCATACTCACAGGACAACTCAACGACACCGGAGGCCCTATGCGGGTCAATGTACCACGGAGCTATCGGGCAGGGATAGAAGTGGAGGCAGGGGTTCAGCTTTCCAAACAATGGAAGTGGAATGGCAATGCGACATTGAGCCGCAACAAAATCAGAAATTTCACAGAGTATATCATCAACTACGACAACGATAACTATCAAACCATCAATCATGGCAATAGCGACATCGCCTTTTCGCCCAATGTCATCGTAGGAAGTCAGTGGCTTTACCAGCCTTCCAAAATCGTAGAATTGGCTCTTTTGACAAAGTACGTCGGCAAACAATACCTCGACAACACCTCCAACGAAAGCCGCCGATTAGATGCGTACTTTACCAATGATTTGAGGGTCATTTTTACGCCTTCAATCAAGTGGGCTAAGGGACTGAATTTGAGCTTATTGGCCAACAATATCTTCAATCACCTCTATGAATCCAATGGTTATACGTTTAGCTACATAGCAGGGGGCGAAACTATCACCGAAAATTTTTATTATCCTCAAGCGGGGCGTAATTTTTTGGTGAGTGTAGGGCTGAAGTTTTGAGAATGGGTATAGTTAGCACTTTTTGGATTTTTGTACTACAAACTAAACTCAATAGGTAAAACATTCATTCAAAACTAAACACACACTTAGTGAATGAACAACGGCATTTGCAATGTATGGCTGAAAATTAGAAAGCGACGGTATCTATTAAAGCGATACCGTCGCTGATTTTACAAAATTATGTCGTTGTCTATACACTGGCTAAAGCCAATCTCTAAAAACTTCTTTGGCATAAGCCAAATCTTTCTGATGGGCTTCTATGGCATTCATGGTGTTGGGGGAAGCGGCCTCAAGGCATTGCTCCAATACCAACAAAGGCTTCACTTTCAAGCGTTTGAGTTCATTGACTAACCGAACGTAGTCAATATCTCCTACCCCGAAAGTTTCGCCCCAGATACCGCCTAACGACTGCCTGATATGTAGCTCTACGATACGCTTGCCATACATCTTCACGACATCAAACAGTGCCACTTGAGAGTTTTCAGCCCCACGATACACCCAGTGTACATCAAGGCAAAAACCGACGTTTTGTGGGTCGGTGTTTTGGAGTACATGATGAAACTCCCGCGCCCCTGCCCGGAGCTCTACGTCGTGGGTGTGATAGGCCAACTGCACCCCTCTCTTGCGAAGTGCAAGCCCAAGCGTATTGAGGTTTTTGACTTGTTCTGTTATCTGTGCATCGTTTTTGAGCGGGGCATCTGGCCCCCATTTGAGCGGACTGGGGTTGGATACCAATATTTTTAACCCTAAAGGTTTGGCAGCTTCGGCTATCGCCACGGCCGTTTCGATAGATTTTTGGGCTTGGGCAGGTTCGTGCATCACGCTCCCTACATAAGCCGAGGGCATCGTAAGGTTGTATTTTTGGAGCAAAGGCGCGAGTCTTTTGACTTCCTCTACGTTGTTGAAGCTGGGTTCGTAGGCTGTCAGCCCTGACTGTACATATTCTGCTAACGAAGCATCGAGATTGGCAAACCAATCGCGCTTCTGGCGGGCGTAGAAGGTGAGCCAAGCGTACTGGTTGCAAGAGATGACGGGGCTTTTGGTGTTTTGAGGTAGATGAGTGAAAGCGATCGAAGCAGTAGCAGCAGCCATCGTACCCAAAAATTGACGACGATTGTAGTTCATAGTATGAAATCTTTTCTGAAAAAGACAAACTCTCCCCAAAACTCATTACATCAACCGGCGTACAATCAAACTTTTGACCAATTCGTAAAAGGCTTGGGGTTGGAGAGTACGCCAGTTGTTGAGGTGTAATGTACCGCCGAAATTAAGAAAATAATCGAGCCGATAGCGTTTCCATTCGCGCTCTACGTGGTCGGTCGAATTGACAATGGCTATCCAGCCGTCTTCGATTTGGTCAAACCACTCGGCGTAGTACTCATCGTCGGAGCCATGGAAATTGAAGACATTTTCGGCAATCAAAACAAAATATTGTATGCCTTTTTCGATGAGGTGGTCTATCACGTTGCGTTTGAGGTACATGATGTCGTTGTGGAGGGTATCGTTCCATTCGCCAAACAACTCAATGACGACAAACTTCTTTCGATAATCGGCAAAAAGGATTTTGATGTAGAGGGTTTCGGACTCGATGTCGTCCCAAAGTGGGTGTATGTAATAGCCGTAGATGTCGTGTTCGTACTGTTGGAGGTTATATTCTCGCCCATAAAACGGCGATTTTCGATCTTCGGCAGCGATATAGTGCTTCTCCCAGTTATAAAAAGGCTCGATGTCTTGCATAAGGATTATACACAAATAATATTTTAATTACTGATGTTACGCTTCTCCGAAGCGTTTTATGTTTCATCTATACACTACGACGGCTACAAATGTGGGGCTTCTCCGAAACTCCATTTGAGTATCCCCAAGCCTCGGAGAGGCGCAAGTTTTGTAGAAAAAAACCACCCCAAAAATCCCCCAAGCCTCGGAGAGGCGCAAGTTTTGTAGAAAAAAACCTTCTTTCAAAACGTAACTATCCAAATTTGCGTAACATGAGTTAAATAGTTTTTTATTCATTCAACTACATTACTCCGTCCATTGTTGTAGTTCTTTTTGCCAAAGTGCCAAGGCGATGCGTAGCTGGTGGTAAGGGTATTTTTCTTCCAAGTATTCAAACAACGGCTTCAAGGCTGAACCATGCTCAATACCCATCATCTTGGCCGCTTCGACTATGGCGCGATAATCTGCTTTGGAAATATACTCCCAAAGATTGATGTCGTAGCCGTCTTCGTAGAGTTTGGCCAGGTGAGAGTAGATGGTGAGTTCGTTGAGGTTGCGCTGCTGGGCTATTTGGGCAGGGGTCAGTCCTTTTCGATAAGCATCGAAGGTTTCGATATAGGTCATGCCTTTTACGACACGTGTGCCGGGCTGGGTGTTGGCACGGGCATAGTCGAGAATGGCGTTGAGAAACACCTCGCCGTAGCGTTCAAATTTCACTTCTCCTACTCCCGATACTTGTAGCATTTGGAAGCGATTGATAGGGCGTTTTTCGGCCATATCTGACAGCGTAGCGTCTGAAAAAACGACAAAGGGAGGTACATTTTCGGCTTCAGCGAGGCGTTTACGTACTTGCCGAAGTTGCTCAAACAACTCATCGCGTATGATTTCTTTTTTGGTTTTGGGGAGTATCTCTTGGGCTTCTTGGCGTTGGCGTTTTTGCTCGTAAGTCTCGAAGCGTACCAATTCTACCTTGCGCTCTCCGCGTAGCACTTGCCAAGAGGTTTCGTTGAGTTTGAGGGCATGGGCTTCGTCGTAGGCGATGTCCATCACACCCGAATTGAGCATTTGGGTCAGGTAGTCGGCCCATTCGTCGGGGCGGAGGTCGCGGCCAGCACCAAAGGTTTTGATGCGGTCGTAGCCACGCTCTACTACACTTTTGTTTTGGGAGCCTCGCAGTACGTCTATCAGTAGCCCCATGGCTATTTTTTGGTCGGTACGTGCTATGGCTGAGAGGGCTTTTTGGGCCGGAAGTGTAGCATCAAACTTCGAGCGGGGGTTGCGGCATACGTCGCAGTTGCCGCAGTCTTGGGTGGCGGTTTCGTTGAAATAACTCAACAAAATACGCCTACGACAATGGTCAGCTTCTACGTACTGCTTCATACGTTCGAGTTTAGCCAACTGGATTTCTTTCAGATGCTTCGGCAACTCAGAGTTGAGTATCATGTCGCGGCGTACCATGTAGTCGTTGAAGCTATAAAAAAGCAAAGTATCAGCCTTGAGGCCATCACGCCCAGAACGGCCTATTTCTTGATAAAAACTTTCGACATTGGAGGGCATATTGTAGTGCATCACCCAGCGTACATTCGATTTGTCTATACCCATACCAAAGGCTATGGTAGCTACCATGACCTGCACGTCGTCGCGCAGGAAAGCATCTTGTACCTGTGAGCGTTCGTCGGTGGGTACTTTGGCGTGGTAATGGCGGGCATTGATACCCCGTGCGCGGAGTTTGGTAGCAAGGTCTTCGGTAGTAGCGCGAGCCAAGCAGTAGATGATGCCCGACTGGCGGGGGTGGTCGTTGATAAACTGCTCAATGACCCGCAGCCGATTGCGCCCCGGCAGTACATTGAGTGAAAGGTTGGGTCTATCGAAAGACGCTACAAAAACCCGTGCATCGGGTATGCCCAACTGCGCCAGTACATCGCGGCGTGTTACGCGGTCGGCGGTGGCGGTGAGGGCAATCATCGGTACAAGCGGAAAGGCTTCTTTCAATACGTGTAGCTGAGTATATTCGGGTCGAAAATCGTGCCCCCATACCGATACACAGTGCGATTCATCTATGGCAAAAAGGCTGATATTGAGCGATTTGACAAACTCAAAATAACCTGCGGCCAAGAGTTTTTCGGGGGCAATGTAGAGTAGTTTGAGTGTACCTGTGCGGCATTGTTGCTCTACTTCAGCTTGCTCGGTAGCCGATAGCGTGCTGTTGAGGTAGGCCGCCGGAACGCCGTTGGCGCGGAGGGCTTGTACCTGGTCTTTCATCAGTGCGATGAGTGGCGATACCACCAGCGTAAGCCCCTCGCGCATCAAAGCCGGAATCTGATAACACAGCGATTTGCCCCCACCCGTAGGCATGAGTACCATACAATCCTGCCCAGCCATGACCGAGTCTATAATATCGGCTTGCAGAGGCCGGAATATATCATAGCCAAAGTATTGTTTTAAAATATGTTCTTTGGGGAGCATTACTGAAATATTATATTGAATGGTCAAACTTTGTCAATGTGCTACTTATTCTACGGTTTGGCAAGTAAAGAAAAAGCTATCTAACTTGCATCATACTACAACCCTTTTAAACTTCGATAAACAATGAAAATACTCTCTACAATTCTGATTTGGGGGCTTTTGAGCTTTCAAGTACTCTCCCAAAAACTAACATTGGTAAGCCTTGAAGATCGCCGCTCGTTGGGCAATTCTTATTTTGGCAACCGCTGCGAAATAGAACTCAAAACCGCTGGCGATGAAGCCCGCAAATACAAGTACGTCAAAATCGTAGCCTTGACCAAAGCCATAGACAGCGAAGGTACGGATTTGCTCCGCGAAAAAGCCGAGAAGTATGACTATGAACCCATAGGCGAGGAAAAAATCAAAATCGAAATCAAAAACCCTATGCGTAAAGCGACGGCTATTGCGGAACTGGCCGGAACACTTAGCTTTTTCAACCCTACCGAAGCCAACGGGGCGATTCTCAAAGTGGCCAATTTCCAGTCGAAGCCCAACGTCAATTTGCTCCCCAAAAACGCACCTGTATCGGTGGCGTTTTTCACAAAAGAATCGCTCGAAAAACTCAAAAAAGAACAGCAAGCCCAGCGCGAAGCCAAAATGAAACAACTCGACCCCCTCTCACGGCAGTTGGCAGAGGGACTCATGGGCTTGATAGAAGGGTTCAGTTCTTTCGGTGGCGAAAACGAACTTTCGTTTTTGATAGAAGGAGAAACTCAAAAATTGGTAGATATAAAATTTGAAGATGCTACCGGCAAAGAGATAAAGCGTATGGGACGATTCGTTTCAGGCGGCAATCTTTTTAGTTACAGTTTTGAGTCGAAACCTGCCCCCGATTGGCGAATGCGTGTACTGGTCGAAACCAAAAACTCGGTATCTACAGTACCTTTTAGTCTGAAAAATATAGAACTCCCCTAAAAAAAATCGCTGTCGGTAGTACCCACAGCGATTTTCGCGCTCTCTAACAGCCATAAAAATGAATACGATTAGTGATTAATCATAGTCTATTGGGGTTTACGCAAGTGCTATGGCAGACGTTGCAAAAAAATCAAATAATGTGAGTTGGTCGGTAAAAACTGTTCGACGGTAGATTTTAGTCTAAAACTCAAACAAGGGTAGGTTATTTTGCTTCAAAATTCGTCTTTGGGCATTATGACTACTTTCCTCTTTTATTCTCGACTTCTTACTTTTTGTATTTTATGGCTTCTCGTAAGTGCGGGTAGGTTTTCGGCCAATGCTCAAGGCTCAAAAAAAGGAGTCGTCAAAGGCAAAATCAGTGATAGCCAAACCAAAACTCCCCTCCCCTACGCCAGTATTCGGCTGCTGCGTGTCAGCGATAGTACCCTGGTAGGTGGTACTATCAGCGATGAAGCGGGGAAGTTTAGCATCGAAGCCCCTTTCGGGCAGTTTTATGCCGTGATTGAATTTGTAGGATATAAACCTCTTAAAACCAAGCCTTTTGAACTTTCCAAAGAACAGAACAACTACGATTTGGGAGAAATACAAGTAGCTTCCTCCTCCAACACCCTCGACGAGGTAGTCGTACAAGCAGAGAAAAGCTCAATGGAACTGACCCTCGACAAGCGTGTTTTCAATGTAGGCAAAGACTTGGCCAATGCGGGCGGTACGGCTACCGATATTTTGAGCAATGTGCCGTCGGTATCAGTGGATACAGAAGGAAATGTCCGACTACGGGGAAGCGACAATGTACGGATTTTGGTGGATGGCAAACCTTCGGGCTTGGTGAGTTTCAAAGGAGGGGCAGGCTTGCAGCAAATACAAGGCAACCAAATCGAGCGGATAGAAGTCATCACCAACCCCTCGGCACGCTACGAAGCCGAAGGCATGGCGGGTATCATCAATATCGTTTTGAAAAAAGACCAGAAAAAAGGCTTCAATGGCTCTTTTGAACTTACCACAGGCTACTGGCCCAACTACGGCATAGCCGCCAACATCAACTACCGCAAAAACAAACTCAATTTTTTCCTCAATTACGGCATTGCCTACCGTGTACCACGCAGTGCAGGCAATCTGTACCAAGAAGTGTATCGAAAAGATACAACGGCTTTTTTGCAGCAGACTACTGCCAGTCGTGTGATGACCATTGCCAATACGATTCGGGGCGGTTTGGATTATTTTTTCAACGAACAAAACATCTTGACGGCCTCCTATCAATTCAGGCGTACCGATGTGCGGCGCATCACCGACATCGTGTATCGGGATTATCTCAACAATCTCTCCAACCTTCAGTCTATCACCGACCGCCAGCAAGATGAAACCGAAGCAGAGCCATACTCCGAATATGCCGTTTCGTACAAAAAAACCTACAAACGCAAAGGCCACGAACTCATCGCCGACGTGCGCTACCTGACTTACTGGGAACGCTCCGACCAGACTTTTACGCAAAATAGCATCTTGGCCAATGGCAGACCCAATCCCGCCTTGAACCTCCTCCAAAAATCGCTCAACGATGAGTACGAAAACCAATGGCTCGTGCAGGTGGACTACGTACAGCCTATCGGCAAAGACGGCAAGTTTGAAACGGGTCTGCGGAGTAGCTTTCGGGATATGGTCAATGACTACATCGTAACCCAGCGCAACGACCAAGGTATCTTTGAGGCATTGCCGGGGTTGGACAATTATTTTATTTATAAAGAACAAATACACGGGGTTTATGGCATCATCGGCAACAAAACCCGCCAAATGAGCTACCAAGTAGGGCTACGTGCCGAAATGACCGATGTGCTTACGATTTTGCAAGAAACCAACGAGCGCAACCCTCGCCAATACACCAATCTTTTTCCGAGTGCGCATTTTACGTACAACGTAAACCAAGCCCATGCTTTACAGGTGAGTTATAGCCGTCGTGTACGCCGCCCTACCTACAACGACCTCACACCTTATGTAACCTTCTCCGACCAACGCAATTTTTGGTCGGGCAATCCCGACCTTGACCCGGAGTTTACCAATGCCTTTGAGATGGGGCATATCAATTATTTTGAGAAAGGGACGTTTACCTCCTCGCTTTATTACCGCCATACCAACGGCAAGGTACTTCGTATCCGCCTAGTGGACGACCAAGGGTTTTCCAACACCCGCCCCGAAAACTTAGCCACCGAAGATTCGTTTGGGGCGGAGTTTACAAGCACCTACACACCTTACAAATGGTGGAAACTTGATTTCAATTTCAATTTCTTCCGCGCTATCACCGACGGCAAAAACCTCGATGCCTCGTTTCAGGCCGATACGTATAGCTGGTTTGCGCGGCAAAGTTCACGCTTTACGCTGGCACCCAACACCGATTTTCAGTTGCGCCTCAACTACGAAGCACCCCAACAACTCCCCCAAGGCCGACGCAAATCGCGAACCTTTTTGGACATCGCTTTCAGCAAAGACATACTCAAAAACAAAGGTACACTCACCTTCAATGTGATAGATGTATTCAATTCACGCTTTCTGCGTACCATTACGGAGGGTGTCAATTTTTATACCGAAGGAGTAGTGGGGCGTTTGTCGCGGCAGATCAACCTCACCTTAGCCTACCGCCTCAACCAAGCCAAGCAAGCCCCCGCCCGCCGCCGCGACGGTGATGAAGGATAATACTTTTCTTTTGCAGATTTGAACAAAAGACCACGATAAAATATTATTACATTGTCGTCGTTTTCATGGAATCTTAACCACTTCGTCAGTCATGCAAAAGAATCGTTTCAATATACTTATTTTGATTGTCATCTTGGGAGGGGGGCTTTTTTCGACCTGCCGCCAAAAAGATGTCTTGTCGGGCAATTCGCTCATCAATGAGTTTATAGCCGTCAATATGGATTATTGGTACTATTGGCGCGACAAATCACAACCCAACAGCAACAAATCGCTCGACCCCGAAACGTATTTCAAGTCGTTGCTTTATCCCTTTGATGCCCAGCTCCGCCCCGACGGTGATCGCTTTTCGGCGTTTCTACCCAATGCCCAGCAAACCGAAGCCGCCCTATCGGGCGAAAGCAAAACCACAGGGGCAAGGTTGATGCTCTTCAACAACAGTGGCAACATTGCCGGGGTAGTGATGTACGTATTTCCGGGGTCGCCGGCACAAAGAGCCGGCATAAGACGTGGCAATATTTTCCCGAGAATCACCGTGGACGGCCAAGTCGTAACGACCTCCAACCTCTCCACTCTATTGGCTACCGGTACTGAATATGTTTATACTTTAGGGCGTTTTGAAAATAGAACTTTCATCAACTCCGAACGCACCATTGCCGTAACAGCCCAAGCCTTGCAAGAAGACCCGATTCTACTCGATACGATTTATACAAGAGGTTCAAAGCGCATTGGCTACATGGTCTATAATCGCTTTTACTCACGCCCCAACAACAGCGACCAGCCTATTTATGACCAAAGAATGGCCAGAATTTTTGGGCAATATAAATCGGCAGGCATCAATGAGTTCATTTTGGACTTACGATACAATGGGGGTGGTTTTATCTCAACGGCACACACATTAGCCAGTTTTATAGCCAGAGGAGTCAATGAGCGAACCGTACTTGCTCGTGATGAATACAACAGCAAAGTAATGCCCGACTTACGCAAACGTTTTGGGGATAACTTCGGCATTGCTTTTTTTCAAAATCGTCCCGAAAACATCGGAAGCCAACTCCAGAGGGTATATATATTGACGAGTAGCCGGACGGCATCGGCCAGCGAGTTGGTCATCAATGCACTCAAGCCCTTCATGGAAGTATTTTTGATTGGCGATGTAACGGTGGGCAAAAATGTAGGCTCAATCGTGATGAAAGACGACAAAAATCGTTTCGAGCAGGGCATCATGCCCATTGTTTTGAAAACCTTCAACTCGGCAGGGCAGTCAGATTATACGGCAGGTTTCCAACCCAATGTTTCGGTCAGAGAAGACATCAGCCAACCTTTCTTTGAATTTGGTGACCCACGCGACCCGCTTCTATCAGAGGCGTTGTTTCAAATCACAGGCTCACGCAATGCCCGCCGAGGCATCTCCCAAACCACCGACAGTGATCATCTTCGTATCGCACCGCTACCTTACGAAACCGAAATGGTGCTCGAAAAACTGCCTTCTATCCCCTGATTTTCTGTACATGACTTCTCTCTTTTTCTGGAAAAACTGGCCCCTTCCTCAACGATTTTTATTGCTGATAAACCTTCGATTGTTGATTTTTGGTTTGGTGGCGATGCTGTATTTTGAATGGCAAGGCATCGAAAACTTGGTCGAATGGCAGGTATTAAGCCAACTCGGCGATGTCCCCACTCGACTCGATAGCCTCCAAACAGCTACTCAAAAAGTAGTACTCATGGGCAAAAGCTATCTGCTCAAGGAGCAGTTTGTGCCTATTCAAAACCTACCCCCTGATTGGTTTGTTGCTGGCTATTTAGGTTTTATCTTGATTGGCTTTGTGCTTTTACTGGCTGGCATCACAGCATTGCCGCGTAGGGCGTATTTGGTTTCGATGATGGTTTTTATTGGACTTTTGGCATGGTGTCATCTCGAAATGTTGCAGTTGGGGGGCAGCGATAAACCTCTGGGCTTCGCTCTCATAGTGTCGGCTTTGGGAGGGTTGAGTTATTACTTGCACGTTTTTCGACCAGATATTGGTACCGAGAGGCGGATTTTCCTCTTTGCAGGATTGGTAGCCATGCTAGTATTGGCAGTATCCTTTTTTGCCAAAAGTCCGCTACCTGCGCTTACGTTTGCTTCTTATAGTCTGTTGCCGATGCTTTTTGTGTCTGTGGTTTTTATAGGCTGGGTGGCTATCGAAGTCATTGCTTCGTTTGTCTATCTGACAACTCACCCACGCTTGGGTTTTGGCAAAAACAGCTTGCTTAATTTCCTGTTTTTGAGTGGCTTGTACCTTTTAAGTTTGTTTTTGATTTATCAAAAAATCACACGCCGTACCGAAGCTGACTTTTGGTACATCAGTCCGTTTGTGCTATTGGCTGCGAGTACGATTTTAGGGATTTGGGGGCTGGTTCGGCGTATAGATGAGTTGCTTTCGTTTCGGTATGTAGCGATATGGCTTTATTTGGGCATGGCACTTGTAGCTACGGCGGTGCTGTCGTGGGCGTGGTTTACGTACAACAATAGCCTCATCGAAGTTCTTGAAGATGCCATTGTGTATAGCCAGTTGGCCATAGGACTGATCTTTACGGTGTATGTTGGGCTTAATTTTTGGCCTATTTTCAGGCAAGGGAAAGCCGTTTACAAAATCATTTACAAGCCACTGCATATTTCGCAAGTGCAAATGTGGCTCATCGGACTGACAGGCGTGGTACTTCTATTGGCTTTTCATCGGTTTTACAGCATTGACCAAGCCCAAGCCGCCTACAAAAATACACTGGGCGATTTGCATACCGCCACAGGCGAATACGCCGTGGCAGAGCAATACTACCAGCAAGCGTTAGACCACGACTATCGCAACCATAAATCGGGCTTTAGCTTGGCCAATCTTGCCTTGCGTCAGGGCGACCGTATTTCGGCGGGGGCGTTTTATCAGCAAGCCCTTCACAAAGACCCCACTCCACAAGCTTTTGCAGGATTGAGTCAAGCCTTACTGAATGAAAATCTTTTCTTTGATGCGGTTTTCACGTTAAGAAAGGGTTTAAAAGTCTTTCCTGACAATGCCTACCTTCAAAACAACCTCGGCTATCTCTACACCCGAACGAGTCTGGCTGATTCGGCTTTTTATTATTATCGGACGGCCTATCAAAACGCCAAAAATAACGACGTGGCCGCCACCAACCTACTGGCATTGGCTCTCGAAAACGATTTGACTCTCGAAGACTTGGGCATTGCCAATCTTCTCGACCCACGGCCTTCGCTCTCCCACGAGGCCAATCGTCTGGCTTTTGGTCAGTACAACAAAACAAAAGTATCTGCTCAAAAACGATCGCTTTCTTTTCCTTCCGATTCTGCTTTGAGTGTCAATAACTTTGCCTATCTCTACAATTATGCCCAGACTGCGAAAGATACCCAACAAGCGGATTTGCTACGAAAACTTATCGCCAATGGTAACAATGGAAATTTTTATCACGAACTCCATCTGGCACAGGCTTATTCAGAATACCCACGAAACAAATTGGCGGCGTTAGATTTGCTGGCTTCGCAGACAGTGGCCGATACTTCCCAAAAAGTAGCTTTAGCGCGGCAGACATTACAGTTTTGGCTACTTCAAGAATCTGTCCAATCGGTTTCACCTCAAAAATTAGCCTCACTCAAAACACCTAACGACTACCTTTCAGCCCTACGTCAGTACCCTTTCGATGAACACCTTTTGCAGAAAAGTGTACAGTTTTTCAATCAACAAAAAAAGCCCGAAATCGGCTATCAAGCCTTGCTTGATGCGCTGCGTTTTAGGCGCGATTCGGCTCCCATTCAAAAGATGTATATTTTACAATGCCTGAGTATGTCGCTGACGGATTTTGCCGAAGAAGGCCTCCGAAATCTGTATGCCATAACTACCCCTGCCGACTATCAAGCGTTTTGGCAAACCTATCAAGCCCAACGTACACTTATCGAAAAACAACGCCAAACATTCTGAAACCTCGTTAGTTTTGAGATGTTATTTTTTTGCTCAAAACCAAGCCGATTTACATGAAAATCATCGAAACGACACACATTGCCAAACGCTACGTAATGGGCAGTGAAATCATCGAAGCCCTCAAAGATGTAACCATCTCTGTCAATAAAGGTGAATATGTGGCGTTTATGGGACCTTCGGGATCGGGGAAATCCACGCTGATGAATATCATCGGTTGCTTAGATACGCCTACGTCGGGTCGCTATGTACTCAACCAAAAAGATGTAAGCGATATGAGCGAAAACGAACTGGCCGAAGTACGCAACAAGGAGATTGGATTTGTATTTCAGACCTTCAACTTGCTCCCTCGCATGACCTCGCTCGAAAATGTGGCTTTACCATTGATCTACGCAGGCTACAGCAAATCGCAACGCACCGAAAAAGCCATGCTGGCCCTCAAAAACGTAGGACTCGAAAATCGTGCTGGCCACCGACCCAACGAGCTTTCGGGGGGGCAGCGGCAGCGCGTGGCCGTAGCACGTGCCTTGGTCAATGACCCCAGTATTTTGCTGGCCGACGAGCCTACCGGAAATCTCGACACGAAGACTTCTTACGAAATCATGGATTTGTTTGACAAACTCCACTCCAAAGGCAATACGATTGTAGTCGTAACACACGAGGACGACATCGCCCGCTATGCTCACCGCATTGTGCGCCTACGCGATGGCCTCGTCGAATCAGATTTGATCAATCCTAATCCCCAAAAAGTAAAAATAACGACCAGTCTTAGCGAAGGGTAGTATTTGTTGTATTTTTAATAATTGAGGTTCTTATATCAACATTAGTGGCAATCAATCTGTAGAGGTTTTATGCCAACTGTTGTAACTTACCCCATGAGGGCTTGTACATCGGTAGAGGCCGAAAAAATATTCATCGGCTTTGTTGCTCCGTAGGTGCTAGATGGCTTGAAGCCTTATGATAAACATCACAAGGCCATGCCTCACGCTGTCTGGAGAGCAGATTGCCAATCGAACCTGTTCAATCAATTTTGTAAATCTGAGGATTCTTGGTGTAAATTTGGGTTTCTATTGAGTAACTCCTGTTACGCTTCTCCGAAGCTCAAGAGGGTTTTGTGAATCTCATTTTCTACAAATATTGGGCTATTCCGAAGCCCCTTGTTGTAGCCCAAAGCCTCCCAGAAGCACAACATTTGTAGTAGCAAAATACAATCC
>JBKBKL010000063.1:0-22191 GCA_046294665.1 Runella sp. | reverse complement strand
TAAATAGCCTCCAAACCCCTTTTTTGATGAATCAACCCTCTTTTTACGAGCAGCAGTTGGTTGTAGGGCTTCAGCAAGGCCGTAAGAGTGCCTTCGAAGAAATCTACAATCGCTATTGGTATAAACTCTTCTCGATAGCCTATCATCAAATAGGTGTTCAAGAAGAAGCTGAAGAACTCGTACAAGAGGTATTTTTGGACATTTGGCGGCGGCGAGAGGGCATCAAAATCGAACATTTAGACTTGTATTTGACCATTGCTATCAAAAATCAAGTCTATGACTACATCAAATCAAAAATCAGTTACCGCAAATACCAAGAGTACCTTATTTTCCAAGAAATCCAACAAAACTTCAATGCTTATGAGGTCATCAACTACAGCGAGTTGGCCGAAGCAGTAGAGAAGGTACTGGGGCTTTTGCCCGAAAAAAGTGCTGAAGTCTTTCGTAAAAGCCGTTTTGAAAACCAGTCTGTCAAAGAAATTGCAGAAAGTTTGCAGTTAAGTGAAAAAGCAGTAGAGTACCACATTACCAAATCCTTGAAATTTCTCCGTGAAAATCTCAGTGCTTACCGCACCGACAACTAACCTTATTAGTACTCCATGACACAACAAGAATTCAACATACTGTCAAAACGCTATTTGGAAGGTCAAACCACCCCCGAAGAAAACCAGCTACTATTGCAGTGGTATAAGAATCTTCCTCCTCACAAAGACTTACCCATGCCCTCCTCGCAAAAAGATGAGATTCGTAAACGCCTATGGTCAAAGATCAATTCCGAAATCAGACAGAAACAAGGGGCATGGAAGTCAAATCGTATGATGTGGTGGATAGGCACAGCAGCCAGTTTGTTGATAGTAGCAATAGGTTGGGTATTTTTTGCCTCTAAAACGGACGAAAAAGTGTCCACCATTCCGGCTGATGAGAAGCACCAAGAAATGGGTATTGAACTCCAGAATAATACCTCTACCTCACAACAAATACAACTCAAAGATGGCTCTGTCGTAACGCTCGAACCCCACAGCAGCCTGATTTATGGCCGACTTTTCAATGAGTCAAAACGTGAGGTCATATTGAAAGGAGAGGCATTTTTTGAGATATATCACGACGCGACTCGCCCGTTTGTGGTCAAATCGGGGCAGTTGGTGGCCGAAGTTCTCGGAACAAGTTTTCATATCAAAACAGACCCTCGTACCAAGCGTATTGAAATAGTGGTCAAATCAGGGAAAGTATCTGTTTATACTGCCAAAAATCATCAAAAAATCGAAAAAAATGGATTGATTCTGACGCGCAATCAAAAGGTAGTTTTCGACCAAACGGCTCAAAATCTGATACCCGGTATCGTCGAAAACCCATCGCTCTCACTTTCCCCCAAAGTAGCTAAGCCTCAGTTGGTCTTTGAAGGGGCATCGTTACAGAGCGTCCTCCATAAATTGTCTGACTTGTATGGTATTGAGTTTGTCATCACCAATCCAAGTATCAAACATTGTCGTCTTACTGCCGATTTGAATGGACTTTCAATGTTTACACAATTAGAACTTATCTGTAAATCAGTAGATGCTACTTACGAAAAGCGTGGGACAGTCATTTTTCTCGACGGGGAAGGCTGTCCATAAAAAAAGCCAAAGATGCTCGCAACACCTTTGGCTCTGAAAGTATTCCCTTTCGCCAAAAAGGGAAGTGTGTTTCCTAATCTTTTCAACTAAAAAACAAGTAAAATTATGCAAAAAAATTATCCTACCCCGAAACTATTTTGGAATTTTATGAAACTATCACTGACGCAGGTAGTGCTTATGGTGTGGTTTTGCCAGTGGTCGTTTGGACATGACACACGTGCACAAGAAGTACTCAACCGTACCGTTACGATTGTAGGCGAACAACTTGAACTACGAGAAGTGCTGATGCAAATCGAACGTCAGACCGACACAAAATTTGTATATAGCACCAAAATCAAATCATCACAGAAAGTATCGCTTCATTTGGTCAATCAGAAGTTGGGATTGGTACTGACCCAAGTCTTGAAACCCATGGCAATCGAGTACGAAATCATCGAAAGTCGTATTTTATTGCGTAAAAGTAAAATTTCGGAGGTACTACTCCCAAACGCCGAAGGGGTTGAATCACAACCCAAAGTCCATAGCGATCGCCTGCTTGTTGGGCGAGTAACTGACGAAAATGGAACAGGGCTTCCTGGAGTGAGTATTGTCATCAAAGGTACACAGCGTGGTACTACTACCGACCCTAACGGGCAATATCGAATTGAAATTCCTGATGCCAATGCGGTTTTGGTATTTTCGTTTGTAGGGTATTTGCCCCAAGAGGTAATAGTAGGTACACGTACGCAATTGGACATTAACCTCAAAGTAGATACCAAAGCTCTCGAAGAAGTAGTAGTCGTAGGGTATGGTACTCAAACCAAAAAAGACCTTTCTACAGCTATCAGTTCGGTAGGTACACGCCAAATCAAAGACCTGCCTATCTCAAACCCCGGTCAAGCATTGGCGGGTCAGTTGGCTGGGGTACAAGTCCAGCAAGGCTCAGGTACGCCTGGTCAAGCACCTACCATTAGAGTACGAGGAACTGGCTCGTTAGCAGGTGGTAATGGCCCCCTTTATGTCATTGATGGCTATCCGTTCAACGATGCCAGCTACTTCAACACCCTCAACCCTGCCGACATCGAAAGTGTTGATGTTCTGAAAGATGCCGCTGCTGCCGCTATCTATGGGTCGCGTGGAGGTAATGGGGTCGTTGTCGTTACAACCAAAAGAGGCAAGTCGGGGAAAACCCAGTTTAGTGTCAATACTTACAGGGGGGTATCTTCAGTAACCAAAAAAGTAGAGGTACTCGATGCCCGCCAATACGCCGAATTAGCCACTGATGCCTTCCGTGCAGGTGGTGTAGCAGTCCCTCGTTTGTTTAGCCCCGACTCGGCCAGTCAATGGCTCAATACCGACTGGCAAGACGTGATTTTTAGAAATGCCCCTATTAATAATTTGGAAGTAGGCGCAACAGGTGGCAACGAACGGACGCGGTTTGCCATTTCGGGTGTCTATTTTGGCGAGGAGGGTATCGTGAAAGGGACAGATTTTATCCGCTACAACCTCAACGCTAAACTTGATGCCCAACTGACCAATAGACTCAAAATGACGCTCGACTTCATGCCCTCCTATGTTACGCGCAACCTCCAAGCAGTATCTGGGCAGCCCAGCAATGAAGGTATCGCCCCCGGCATAACACTTGGCCCTGCTGTACCGAGTGCCTTATTGATGCCCCCACAAATCCCACCGCGCTATGCCAACGGCAACTATGGTCAGCCCAACGCTGATCCCAGTTTAGTGGGTACATTGGTATTACAAAATTTATTCAGTCCTTTGGCACCTTTAGAAAATTATAAAGACAAAGACCAAACGCTACGTCTTTGGACACGCGGTAGCCTGTCGTATCAGATAGCCAAAGGGTTGGAAGTTTCTTCGGCTTTTGGGGCAGCTTACAGCAACTACTGGCGTAATGCTTATCGCAACAGCATCATCTCAAACCTCAACTTTCAAACTGCCAATCTCAACAACCCAGTAGTAGGAAGTATAGCCGCTTATCAAACTACCAACAAATCTCTCAACTGGGTTTGGACCAATACCCTCAACTACACCCGTACTTTTGGAGGGCATACTATCACAGGGCTATTGGCCAGTGAGGCACAAAAAAATACGTTTGAGTTTAATGCGTTGGAATCAAAACCGGGGGTATTCGTCAATGACTTAGTATCGCATATCGGAAGCCTCAACAACGCCGATATCTTTGCCAGTTCCTCACAGACTTTGTGGGCGTTGGTTTCTTACATTGGACGGGTCAATTACAATTATAAAGACCGTTATTTAGTATCGGCAGCTCTCCGACGCGACGGAAGCAGCCGATTTGGCCCCAACAGACGTTTTGCCAACTTCCCTTCTGTGTCTGCAGCTTGGCGTATTGCCAATGAGTCCTTTATGAGAAAATTGCCTATTTTCAGTGAACTCAAAATCCGAGGAAGCTATGGCGTAACTGGTAACTTTGAGATTGGGGATTTTCCGTGGGTAGCAACGCTTGGCAGCGACAATTATACCTTTGGGGGGATTCGCCAAATCGGCTATCGTCCCAATGGCTTTGCCAATCCAGACCTCACTTGGGAAACCAACAAACAAACTGATATAGGGGTAGAAATCGGACTATGGAACGACCGCATCTATCTAACAGCCGATGCCTACGAACGAAACACAGAAGGTCTGATAGCCAACCGACCCATACCTACTATCAATGGTTTTACGGGAACCGTCGTAACCAACATCGGAAATATCCGCAATAGAGGGTTAGAATTTACGCTTACAGGTCGCCCTGTGGAAAGTAAATCTGCCGAAGGTCTTCGCTGGACTACCTCGGCCAATATTTCCTTCAATCGAAATCTGGTAACGTCGTTGGTAGGTGGTCAGACGATTTTCAATACCCCCATTTTTGGTTGGAACAATACCCACCGAATTTCGGAAGGCCGCCCACTTGGCGATATGTATGGCTTTATCATGGACGGGGTCTTTATGAATCAGGCCGAGGTAAATCGAGGCCCTCAATGGCAGGGCAATGGCTCTGTACCGGGAGATCCTCGCTACCGCGACATCAACAATGACGGCAAAATAGACGGCAACGACATCACAATCATAGGGAATGCACAGCCAAATTTTATTTATGGATTTGTCAATACTCTCAATTGGCGCGGATTTGACTTGAATATCATCGCTCAAGGAGTTCAGGGCGGACAAATCACCAATGCCTTGCTACGTTTTCAAGATACGTTCACTGGACGTGCCAATGCCACAATTCGTATGGCCAATCGTTGGCGTAGCGAAAGCAACCCCGGAGATGGGCAAAACCCTCGTGTTACGACCAATACAGTACCGGGGGGATTACGTGAATTTTCGAGCCGCCATATTTTTGATGCCTCTTATTTTCGCATTCGAAATGTTACGGTCGGTTATACATTCCCTACTAAACTTACCCAAAAAGCCTATCTTCAAACGGCTCGCCTCTATTTTTCTGTACAAAACTTAGCTACCATCAGTAGTTATTTCGGGTATTCGCCTGAAGCCAACCAACGTGAAGGTGGGGTCAATTCGCTGGGTATAGACCAAGGTACTTACCCTCTTCCTCGTACTGTTACATTGGGCGTTAATTTAAGTTTTTAACCCTTTACGAATTGTATTCAACATGAAAAAGACACTTCTGTTTTCGACCCTATTTACTGGACTTTTGACTGGTTGCAATGAGCAATTTGTCAATCTGATTCCACCTACCCAAATCACGACGGCCAGTTATTATAAAAGTGCTTCTGATATTGCTGGAGGAGTAACGGCCGCTTATGGGGCACTCCAGCCTACGTACAATTTTATGTTTCTTTTTGGAGATGTAACTACTGACAACACCTTCACCCCCCAAGAAGCCATAGGCTCCGGACAAGGCGATTACGATTTGCTTCCTGTCTTGACCAATCAGCCTCAAGTGGCCAATATGTGGAACAACTCATACGCTATCATTGGAAGAGCCAATATCGTACTAAGTCGTATGCCCTCAATCACTATGAACGAACAACTCAAGAGCCGTTATGAGGGAGAGATGAAGTTTTTGCGTGCGTTGAGTTATTTTAATTTAGTTAGGCTTTTTGGAGCTGTCCCGCTGACTATTGCCGAAATTCAGACGGTAGATGAACTTTATACTTTTGGTCGAGAGTCAGTTGATAACGTCTATGCCCAAATCATCAAAGATCTTACAGATGCTGAACGGCTTTTGCCTGCTACTTATGCTGCCGCATCAGACCGTGGACGAGCGACTAATGGTGCAGCCAAAGCCTTATTGGGGAAAGTGTTCCTTACTCGTAAGCAATATCCACAAGCAGCCGCAAAACTCAAAGAGGTCATTGACTCGGGTACGTATCGGCTGCTACCCAATTATGCTGATGTTTTTGCAGTATCGAATGTAAACAATGCAGAAGTAGTTTTTTCGGTACAATACACCAAAGGTAATATCGGCGAAGGCAGCCCTTTTACCAATTTCTTTGCAACACACAATACTATTTCGGGTACTTCGATTGTGGCCGTTGGAGAGGCTTTGGGATTCAGCCAGATTACCCCTGACTTAGAAGCTGCCTTTGAAGCGGGTGATACTCGCAAGGCTACTTCTGTGGGTGTTGTACGCAATACGAATTTCTATACACGTAAGTATATGGACGTACCCTCCGGACCACTTGATGCCGGCAATCACTGGATGGTGATTCGGTATGCTGATGTGTTGTTGATGTATGCCGAAGCACTCAACGAACAAGCCCAAACAACCCAAGCATTAGCTTTCCTGAATCAAATAAGACAACGTGCGGGTTTATCTGCACGTACCAACCTTTCGCAAGCAGAGATGCGCTTAGTACTTGAGCAGGAGCGGCGCGTCGAATTGAGTATGGAAGGACATCGCTGGTTTGACCTTATTCGTACCGACCGCCTACTCCCTGTGATGAACGCTTATCATGAAAAATACGGCATTCGTCGAGGTGGCGGGGTGCTTCGATATGAGGCTTTCGTGTCGCTTTTTCCGATTCCTATCGTAGAAATCACCAAAAACCCCTCAAAAATCACTCAAAATCCGGGCTATTGATTACTATATTCGATTGGAAGCAACAAAGTTGAGGAATCCCCTCTCTTTGTTGCTTCTCTTTATGATGACAGGTGCTTGATGAGTAATAGTCCCCACCCAAAAATTTATCAAATTATAACATAACGGCTATATCTACCTAATAAAAGCAACTTAAGTGTTCTTGATGAAAACACTTTATTGATTATGCAAAGAAGAGAATTTCTAAAAGGCGTGATGGCATGGCCTCTCATACAACAAAAATGGCCTACTTTAGGGTTGAACAACGCCCCCATCAGAGTCATAACTTCAGGGCCGAGCTATCATTGGTTTGGGTACTATGACAAACTCCAGTTTGACCCTACGGGTCGTTTTGTGCTGGGTATGCGAGTAGAGTTTGACGGGCGATCGCCACAACCCGATGATGTGATTGAAATTGGTATCATTGATTTGCAAAAAAATGATACCAATGGAATTGCTCAATGGCAAAAAGTAGGAGAAAGCCGTGCGTGGAGCTGGCAGCAGGGGTGTATGCTTCAATGGGTTCCAAAATCAAATCGCCATATCTTATGGAATGACCGAGCCACGGAGGGGCGTTACAAAAATCAATTTGTCTGTCATATCCTTGATGTCAAAACAGGACAAAAACATACTTTACCTCGTGCTATTTATGCCCTTAGCCCCAATGGCCGTTGGGCCGTGGGTACGGAGTTTAGTCGAATTCAAGATCTACGTCCGGGCTACGGCTATGCTGGGCTAAGTGATCCTTACTACGATGAAAAAAAACCTTCTGCCATTGGGATTTATCGAATGAATCTCAAAAATGGCCATTCTCACCTCCTAATGTCGCTGGAAGAAGCGGCACAAATACCCCATAGAGGCGAATCAATGGCCGATAATTTCCACTGGTTCAACCATTTACTGGTAAACCCCACGGGAACACGAATTACATTTTTACACCGTTGGCGGCAGCAGCGCGAGGAGCGTCAAAAAATGGCAGTTGGAGGATTTTCGACTCGAATGTTTACTCTCAATGCCAACGGCTCCCAACCTTTTATCATTGATGCTTCTGGCCATACCTCCCACTTTATCTGGCGCGATACCACCCATATTTGTGCTTATACTCGTCCGGAAGGTTATCCTTGGGGATTTTACGTGTTGGAAGATCATACAGGCAAAATCGCACCAATTCAAACCAATAAAATGCCAGTCAATGGCCATCAAACTTATGTGCCGGGCCGAAACAACGAATGGTTGCTCAACGACAACTATGCCAATCCACAAAACCGTAACCAAACCCCATATCTATACCATATCCCGACGGACCGACGCATTGACTTAGGACACTTTCCTGCCGCCGAAAATGCCGTGGGCGAGTGGCGTTGCGACTTACACCCACGGTGCAGCCCTGATGGTAACTACGTTTGTATAGATTCTACCCACGGTGGCAATGGCCGCCAGATGTATTTAATTGATATTCGTCCTTATTTTCAAAACTAATCCATTCGCTCCTCAATGAAACCCTCTCTTTTAATCTTTACATTTTGCTTATCAACAGTATTGTTGGCACAGCCTTATCCACCCGTTCAGGTTGATGTTCAAAAATACCCCTATGTAAAATATCCCTTCCGATTAGATGTCATCGAAGAATCGCCCGCTCCTGTCATTGACAAATCTCACCCCGATTGTACCCAAAACCAATCGGGATTTGAGGGAGGGTATGTAGTAAAACAAAACGGTCAGTATTTTCTTTTTGTAGGTGAGATGACCGGAACTCCCCACCGAGCCAAAATGCAAATCGCTTTGTGGAGTAGTCAAGATGCTGTGAGTTGGAAACGCCAGAAAACTATCCTTGAGGGGGCATCGGCTCGAACCGTCGCCGACGACCATTCTGAAGTTTGGATGCAACAAATGATTTTCAATGAAAAAGAAAATCGCTGGAATCTTATCTACATCGCTTATCGCGCAGGCGATGCCACCAAAGGAGAAGTGCCTGACCTTGACCATAACGGCATAGTAGGGCGACTTCGCTCCACTCGCCCCGGACGTGAGGGTATAGACGCTGACTACGAACGTGCTGGAGTTATATTTCAACCAAGTGGTGAGTCTTTGAACTGGGAAGGGCAACAAGGCACTGATTCATTTTTTACCTATCAAGTAAACAACAAATGGTACGGTATCTACGGAAGTCGAAATCACGTGCCGCCGAGTCCTTGGTTGGTAGGGTTGGCTGAAGCCCCAGATTTGAAAGGCCCCTACCGACGAATCAAAAGCCATAGCCCGCTACCAATCGAACGTTTTTTTATAGAAAATCCGATGGTATCTTTTTTCCCCAATTTGGGCTACGTAGCTATCTATGATGTAGGTGGTTATGCTTACGGAAACTACCCTTATCATGAAAGCAACTGCATCGGCTACGCCTTTTCACGCAATGGCCGCGACTGGCTGCCCGGCAAACCCCTCAAAGTTCAGTCTGACGGCCCCAATAATTGGGCTTCTGACCTCCGTACACCATTTGGGCTTGTCGCTGAAGGAAACAATGAGTTTACAGTTTTATATTCGGCACGCGAAAGAAATAAATCTTTTTGGGCTATCGGTAAAGTAAAAGTTAAATTAACCGTTCAAAACTAACCATATTGGCTCATCTTTCAACCAATCATTTTCAATCATGTTCAAATCATTTTTCACTTTTTGTTTAGTTGGAGGTATCACACTTGTCGTACTGGGACAGCAACCTTGGCCTGCCCAAAAAGCCAATGCTTGGTATGCTAAGCAGCCTTTTTTAGTGGGAGCCAATTTTGTACCCTCCAACGCCATCAATCAACTCGAGATGTTTCAGGCCGAAACTTTCGACCCTGCTACTATTGACAAGGAACTCGGCTGGGCAGCAGCGATTGGTATGAACACCATGCGGATTTTTTTACATGACTTACTTGTTCAGCAAGACCCTCAAGGTTTTTTTAAGCGACTCGACCAAGTGCTTAGTATTTGTGCCAAACACAACATCAAACCCATGTTGGTTCTTTTTGATTCGTGCTGGTATCCTTTTCCTGCTACTGGCCCGCAGCAAGCCCCTACCCCCGGTATCCACAATTCGTACTGGCTTCAAAGCCCCGGAGCTAACGCTCTCACTGATGTATCACAATACCCCCGCTTGGAAATGTATGTAAAAAGTGTTGTCAATAGATTCAAAAACGACAATCGAATCTTAATGTGGGATATTTGGAACGAACCCGACAACACCAATACCAACAGTTGGGGCAAAAGTGGCAAAAATGTCGAACCTGCTCACAAAGTAACTATCATCACCCATCTGCTCCCCCATGTTTTCAGATGGGTCAGAAGTCAAAATCCGAGTCAGCCTGTTACGTGTGGTGTGTGGCAACCCTGGAACAATAATCTTTGGCAAGACTTAAACAGGATAAGTGAAATAGAAAAGATTCAGTTTGAAAATTCAGATGTGATTACGTTTCACCACTACGGCAAACCAGAAGATTTTGAAAAAATCATTCAAACCTTAAACCGATACGGCCGTCCTTTGATATGTACAGAATACATGGCCAGAGGGTCCAATAGCCTTTTTACCAATATTTTACCAATAGCCAAAAAATACAAAGTAGGGGCTATCAATTGGGGCTTGGTAGCCGGCAAAACCCAAACAAATCTACCGTGGGATAGCTGGCAAAACCCTTACATCAATGGCCGTGAGCCTAAAGTATGGTTTCACGAAGTTTTCCTTCCTGATGGTAATCCATACAAACCCGAAGAGGTAGAAGCCATCAAAGCAGCCACCGGAAAAAAATAGTTTTTGGGGGAGGATTTCATAAGTGAAGGCAATCCCCCCTTTCTTCATAAAACTGTTGGACTTTTACTCCAAACCATCCGTAATGATTTTGCGAATCATCTGATGGGGGCGTAGTCCATGGGAGCGTTTGGTCGTTGTGATGCCGTTAGAGATAGATCTATCTGCCGAAGATGAGGCCTTGATAGCCAAATCGTGGGTGTTGAGCATCGAATGACGAAACTGCGTAAATTCTTCTTCGTTCATCATTTCGCGGGCTATCTCCCCTTTGGCATAGCCGTCGTTGAAGGAGGCGATTCTACTATCAGTCTGTGCCAATCGTGTACTTTCGATGATGCCGTCGAGTTCGGTTCGGAGTCGGTTGCGTTCGTCGCGGAGTTGGTTGAGATCGGGTAAAAGACCCAATTCGTACTCCAAAATATCTCTTTGGGTAATTTGCTCGGCCAGTTCTTTATCCACGATTTCGATTTGTTTTAGGAGTTTTTTACGCCGCCGCCGCAGTCTGCCTAATCGAGGATCTATTTGTAGCCAACGGTACCAGAAATTTTGCAATACCGGCAAAGCCATTCCCAAAGACACGGCACCTGCCAAAGCAAACAAAATACCGCTCAATACAAACGATGCCAAAGCCCACGGACTATTGACCAGCCCTAAGTTGAGTTCGTCGGAGCGGAGAAGTTGCTGTTCGATTTTTTGGAGCAATGCCTGCTGCTGTTCGGGAGAGATTGTGCTGGTAGGGTCGAGGGGAGTAGCACCGAGTTGGAGGTTTTTCACCGACTTATTGATAGCCTCCTTGAGTTTGTCGGTGCGGTAGGCTTCGTACCTAAACCAGCCCAAGATACCGAGTGTAATGAGGGCAAACCCAGCCAAACCTATTTTAAACCATGCATAGCGAGAGCGCGTTTGCTGCGTATGTTGCTCGGTATAAGGCTTTTCGATGAGGCGGTCATAAGCGGGTTTGAGCAAAATCGAAATCATAGCCAACCCTACTGCAAAAGCCCAAGCCTCGTAAGTATTGCGAATATTGAGGGCGTAGGCTACAATTTCGTGCGAAATGATCAAATCGCCAAAAACAAAAGATAGCCCTGCCACAAAGAAAAAGAGTCCTGCCAGCAGCGAGTACTCCGATTGTGTTTGCTTGCGACGCTGCCGCAATGCCTCCATTTCACTGTCCACAGCCTCGCGTTGGAGGGTCAGTTCATATACCTGCTTGGACGTATTGGCTACACGCTGAAGGTATTCTTGGAGGCGTTCATAGACACTTTTGCGGCGCGTGGTAGCGTCTTCTATTTCGTTTTCTATACGTTTGATTTCGGCGCGTCGGTCTTCTACTCGTTGTATCAGCCATTCATAGTGTATCTGACTCGACAAGTAGCTTTCATAAGGATTTCGATTGTCAGAGCCTTCTATGCCACTATTGTATCCATGCTGAAAATCAGGCTGTTCGATGTGTTTTTCCATGTTTTTTAGAAATACTTTCTTCTTGGTGAATATCCCGAATTGATTTTGCTACATTTCTGATTGAATCTCACGGAGTTGCTGGTCGCTCAAACGCGAACGAAGCTGGCGAGCCAAGTTAAATTCGCTTTCAAATAGTTTGATAAGGGCATCGCGGCGGGCATGGAGGCGCGCTACTTCGGCCTCGGCTTTGTTGAGTGCAGGCAGAATCTGCCATTTTTGGACTCGCAATTGATCAATATCTTTATGGCATTGTACTATTTCTTCTTCCCAATTTTCTGTTTTTATCTTTTTTTCCTTACGCCAACTGATGGCTTCAAGCCAAATTTTGAGGTCATTACGAAGCACCGTAATATTGCTCAAGAGGAGTTTGCCGGCAAACAAAAACAAGAAAAATACAAATACTAACAACGCCAATGCTCGCTCAATGCTTTGATTTTGAAGGGCTTGAACAAACACAAACAAAGCAGCAGCAAAAGGCATTCCGATTTCTTCGAGCATTTGTCGCCATGTAAGCCGACTATCTGTATCATGGAAAAGCGATACCCTCCCAAACAAATTGAACATGCCCGCCAAAAAGACCCCCACCGCAATCCACGGGCTGTTGGGATAAAGCGGCCGCAAGGTGGCTTCAATCAAAAAATAATTGCCCACGCACATAGCCCCCGAAAGCCCCAAACCTACCAAAGTACGAGGTAGCTGATGAGCCTCTTGAGGAGCAGGCTTTTCCAGTTGTATCAGTTTGTCTTTGAGTTCGTTGATGCGGGTTTCTTTCTGTTCCATGAACAAGTTCAATTCTTGTATTTTCTCGCTTTGTTGCTCTATTTCTCGTTCCAATCCCGCTGTTTGGTGGTTGAAGTAACTACGGATAATGGCTATTTTTTCATCAGCACTCGAAGATGACAAGCCAAAAATTACACCCTCGTCGCGTAGTAATGTTTCGTCTTCGAGCCATGAAGGCCATTCTACTGCTTTATCTAAGCTCGGCAAAGTATCAATTTGGGTAATAGAACTACCGGTATGGGTATCTTGCGAAGATGAAGGTAATGGGGGAGGAATGATAACGACATCAACCGGCTCATTGACAACACTCAAAGAGTCATAAGCACTCAAAGCTGAATCCTGCTGAAAACTCTCCCGACTAAAGTAAGATTTAATACGTTCTACAAAATTCATGGGTTATACGTTTGGCTGTGGCAAAGATTGTTCTAAAAACTCGAAGAAAGGTAGAAATATTGTATGTTTCCAAAAATATGGGGCTAAAGCAGACAAAAGTCTTATTGACTTAAAATACAGTGAATGGGTAGTACTATGAAGGGTTTTCATACTCTTTGCCAAACAATCCTTAATTTTGCGCGTTGTTGGTTTATACTTATTTTTATTGTAATATGACCGAAAATCCTATCAATCCCGATAAAGTAGCCGAAAATCCTGGCCTCATGGCTTATGCTCATTCTGTAGGTGGTGCTGTAATCAAACCCGAAGACATGGGCAAAGTAAAGGGCAAATCGGTACTGGCCATGCGCCAGCAGTCCGAGCGGCAGCTAAACCAAGTCTATCAGCAAATGGCCGTGCTGGCACAGCAAGCCAAAGAGTTGAAACAAAGGGTAGAAGTATCGGAGCGTATCTATCGGGTCAATATGAATTTCGAGCCTCTCATCAACGAAACGTACTACGTCTATGAAAAAGAGGATGGTTCCGATATACTTTCATTGGTAGCACCATCTGAATGGGGACGCTCTTACAAATTCAGCCGATACATAGCTAAAGTAACCCTTTTGGCCGATCATACTTGGCACGTAGAATACAACGAAAACCAATAAATCTACCTTATCAACTGTACCCACCCTTTGATTGATACAGATTCGCTCTCGCGTTGGAGGCTCTTAAACTTGACCGTTGCCTGATAAAAATAACTTCCTGAAGGCAATTCTTGCCCATCGGAAGTTCTACCGTCCCAGTTGAGGGCGGGATTGCTGGTTTCAAATACTTTAACGCCCCAGCGATTGAAAACTACAAATGTTACCGACTCGATAAACAACGAGCAACTCATGGGCTTGAACACATCATTTCGCCCGTCTCCATTGGGTGTAAATACGTTGGGTAGCTGATATACCGCACAGTTGTCATTGCATACGACATTGCTTCTTGGACTTTCGGTACCAAACCGCGATACGGCGGTTACATAATAACAACCCGCGTAAGAATCCAGACCTGTATGCCTAAAGGCACTGACTGGTGCGGTGGTTTGGCCTACACGAGTAAATTTATCATCGGGGTAGCGTGCAAAATAAACATTGAAACTAACTGCGGGGGTACATTCTTCGTTGCGAGCATCGGTACGTGGATACGTCCAGTTGAGAGTATTACTGACAGTTTCGGCACATTCGACGTTTGTGGCAGCATTACAATCCAATAGCTCCAATTTAAGTACAGGTGGACAAGGCTTGGTACTGTCTATAGGCATGGCACAGACGATTTGTGAGAAATTGAACAACTGCCCTACACGAATACGTGGATTGTCGTAAGTGCCTACGGTTTCGACGCGGTAGCAATACGTGGAGTCGGTAGAGAGTCGAATCGTGGCATTGCCATCAGCCAAAAATCTGTCGGTACCATCGTCCACATACGTAAAAGTATTGGGGCCTTGTACGGCTACTTCGGCGATGAGATTGAAGTTTCCGGGGCGAGTTCTCGACTCTCTGTAAACACGATGGCGTTGGTTTTCGTTGCGCCACGGTACGATGGCTTGCCAGTTGAGTCTTATTCCTTGAGCCGCCGGAGCAGTAGCAAGCCTTACACTGCTGGCGGGTTCACTAAAGCCCAAACTGACCAGCGCACCATTGACAGTATAAAAAAACTCCACCCGATAGCGATATGCATTCGTAACGGTATTGAGATTGCGATCGGTAAAAACAGTATCTGCCTGTGGACCTAAATTGGTATTGATAGTGGCTATTTCGACAAAATCTGTTCCGTTGAGGCCCGTTGCACGTGATAGCCGATATTGATATGGCCCCGGCAATTCGTTTGCCGTAATCGGAGGGCGAGTCCAGCGAACGGTGATTACTCCACGTGTTACATTGGTAGAATCAATGGTTACGTTGGTCATGACGGGAGTTTGAGCAGGCAAATCCGAACAAATTTCATCAGAAAGGGGGCTAAATCCTCCCTGCGGCAGTGCAAAAACTACCCGAATACGGTAGCTGTACTGTACCCCACCTCGGCGTAGCCCTATGCCATTGTTGGTGTCTGTAAAAGTAGATTCTGTAACGGGTACACGTCCAATTTCACGGTAGCCCAAAGCGATGGGGTCGCCGGGGTTGGTACAACCACTGAAACTCCCTCCTGTACAGCCTTCTTTGCGATAGATGATTACCTGCGCTCTTGGCAACTGACAGCGGTAGGGAGTCCAACGAAGAGTAAAGCCCGGCACCGAGCCAGCGGCAGTATTCGCCGACAGCCCCACCGGTTTGGGCGATACCACCCGAATCCCGAACGACTCAAAAGATGCCAACTGAATACTGGTGCGTCCCGGCAAATCTTCGACCTTAATGACAACATCGTAGGGAGCTTCTCGTACATGGCTACAATTGGTAAGCCATCGAAAAGTACCTACTGCGGGCGAGTTTTGAGGCTGAGAAACAGTAGGGGTAAAAGTAGCAAAATCAGGAGCGAGCAAAGGGGGATTGATAGGAGTGCCGTCGGGTTCTACGTTAAATACCCCCCCAAAAGCAGAAAATATCAGGCGGTTGTTATCAGGGTCGGTGGCACGCACGGTCTGAACTACCGTTTGCCCCGCCTCCACACACACATCTCGCAGAGGGTCAAGCAGCGGGCGGCGGTTGGTGGCATCGCCTACGATGATTTGTATATCGCGCACAATCTCCCCGATTTTGACCCCGTCGCGCCATTCTTCGATGATAAACGCTACATTGTAAATCCCCCTTACAGCAGGTGCGTCCCAGCACAAATCCCCCGTTCGAGGGTTGATTGTAAAGGTGGCTGGACCGTTTTGAAGTTCGTTTTGTGCCGTAGGATCTACCCCCAAGGCAGGGTCGCGGTAGCCATCCACCAGCCGATTGATACAGGTACCTTGAGTTCCTTGTTTGGGTATCGAAAGGCGATAGGACAGGCTGTCGCCGTCGGCATCAAAAGCAGCAGGATTATGGCAAAATTTCTGCCCGACCCGTGCCGAATCCAGCGGTGGGTTGAGCATCACAGGCGTTCGATTAAGGCCCAAAGAGGCATTGATGACCAGCACCGTTTCTACATAAAAAGGCGTATCAACCGACCGAGTCATATTGACTACATCGGCATTGCGGTTTTCTATGCCTGCCGAAATAACATACACCCCCGGCGACGAAAACGTAAACGTATCTCTAAACAAATTGAGTGAAGTGCCAGTATTGATGGTTACTCTCCGAATACGTCTGGCAGGTAGAAGCGTCCCTGCCCCCCCTGTAAAAGGTCTGATACAAAATACTATGTCGTTTTGACCTTCGCTGGCCATTCGCCCCCCTATCTCGTCATGGTAAGTAGTAAGTGTAATTTCATAAGTTAAATTCTGATCCGAAATACGCCTTGCGGTGATTTCACCTGCACGTATATGGGTAGCATGAGCATTGAGAGCCTCAAACAAAAAGACTAAAAAAAAGTAGAGAAATATAAATGATTGCCTCATTGGTAATGGAATCTTACGTTGGGGGTACAGATAAAAAAATAGAATACGATAGGTCAAGAGTATATGTTTACAAACGAAATAACAAATGAATTGGTGTAATGTTGGAAGGATTTTAGCCCTACATCTCAATAATAGCTTTTTTGATAACCGATCCTATTGGGACAATCTTGCCACAATATGTAGCCACAATCTAAAATTTTCAAAAAAAATATCGTATTTTGAATGAATTACAAAAACAAAAAAACTGAACGTACAGTTGGAAATTAGGTATCAAATAAAGACAAAAATCTATGATAAAAAACTTTTATTTTAGATTGTTTCTAAATTAATTGCCTCCTACTTTTGACCGTCGAAAATAGTACAAAACAAAGTTTTACCTAACAAATTGAGATATGTCTTGGATTACTCAAACACTTACAAGTTCGATTGGGAAGAAATTGGTCATGGCACTTACTGGGCTGTTTTTGTGTACTTTTCTAATAGTTCACATGGTCGGTAATCTCCAGCTTTTCAAAGATGACGCAGGATTGGCTTTCAACGTTTATGCTGTTTTCATGACTACCAACCCTCTGATTAAGACGGTATCGTATGGTCTATACGCGCTTATCTTGGTACATGCCATAGAAGGCTTGTGGCTGGCCTACCAAAACCGTCAAGCTCGCGGAGAGCAGCGATATTATGTAGTCAATGGGGCAGCCAATAGCTCTTGGTTTTCGCGTAATATGGCCATTTTGGGGACTATTTTGCTGGTTTTCATAGTGGTACACATGTCCAACTTCTGGTTTCAGTATAAATTTGGCTATGTACCCTACACCAAATACGAGCAAGACATGACGACAGGGGCCATTACTTCAGAAGCCTATACCGAACCAATAAAAGACAAGATGGAGGAGTTTGTCAGAGAAGATTCCAAAACCCGTGTTGTGATTGTGAAGGATTTGTACCGCTCTGTCATGGAAAGTTTCAAAAATCCGTTGGTGGTATTGTTTTATGTAATTTCGATGTTTGCAGTTTCTTTCCATTTAATACATGGCTTTAAGAGTGCTTTTCAGACCTTGGGCATCAACCACCCCAAGTACAATCCACTGATACAGTTTTTGAGTGTCGGTGTGTTTGGCATCATTATTCCGATTGGATTTGCCTTGATGCCCCTTTATTTCTTTTTCAAATAATGTTAAACAGAAATACCAAAATATATGGCAACATCACCCAGATTAGATGCTAAAATCCCCGACGGGCCACTCGAAAGCAAGTGGACAAAATACCGTTCTACGGTAGCACTCGTCAATCCTGCCAACAAACGTAAGCTGGAAATCATCGTCGTAGGCACAGGCTTGGCTGGTGCTTCGGCGGCTGCTACATTGGCAGAGTTGGGCTACAGTGTCAAAGCATTTTGTTTTCAAGATTCGGCTCGCCGTGCGCACTCTATCGCTGCCCAAGGAGGCATCAACGCCGCCAAAAATTATCAAAACGACGGCGACTCTACTTACCGCCTTTTTTATGATACCATCAAAGGAGGCGACTACCGCGCACGTGAAGCCAACGTCTATCGTTTGGCGGAGGTTTCGGCCAGTATTATAGACCAGTGTGTAGCACAGGGAGTTCCATTTGCTCGTGAGTACGGAGGGCTACTCTCCAACCGCTCCTTTGGCGGTACGCAAGTACAGCGTACTTTCTATGCTGCTGGTCAGACAGGCCAGCAGTTGCTACTGGGAGCTTATTCGAGTCTTCAGCGACAAGTAGGCTTGGGGAATGTTAAAATGTACACCCGCCACGAAATGTTGGACATCGTAACCATTGACGGTAAATGCCGAGGGATTATAGCTCGCAACTTGGTAACGGGCGAACTCGAACGCCACGCCGGCCATGCTGTGCTGCTTTGTACAGGAGGCTATGGCAACGTGTTTTATCTTTCTACCAATGCCATGGGTAGCAACGTAACCGCCGCTTGGAAAGCCCACAAAAAAGGTGCATTTTTTGGCAATCCTTGCTTTACCCAAATTCACCCTACCTGTATCCCCGTATCGGGCGACCACCAGTCGAAGCTGACACTTATGTCGGAGTCATTGCGCAATGATGGACGTATTTGGGTACCCAAAAAACAAAATGATACTCGACCCGCCAATCAAATTCCTGAAGAGGAGCGTGATTATTACTTGGAGCGTCGTTATCCTGCTTTCGGAAACCTCGTACCGCGCGATATTGCCAGCCGTGCGGCCAAAGAACGCTGCGATGCGGGCTATGGGGTAGGAGCCTCCAAAATGGCTGTTTATCTCGACTATGCTGCCGCTATCCAACGATACGGTAAAGCCGAAGCCAATAAACTCAACCTACACAATCCTTCATCAGAGAAAATTACAGAATTGGGCAAGGCCGTCGTCAAGGAAAAATACGGCAACCTCTTCGATATGTACAAGCAAATCACCGGCGAAGACCCCTACGAAGTACCCATGCGCATCTACCCTGCCGTACACTATACCATGGGTGGCCTATGGGTGGACTATAACCTGATGACAACTGTACCGGGCTTGTATGCCCTCGGTGAAGCCAACTTCTCCGACCACGGTGCCAACCGCCTCGGTGCCAGTGCTTTGATGCAAGGATTAGCCGATGGTTATTTTGTCATTCCTTATACCATTGGAGCTTATTTGGCCAACGAAATTCGTACCGGTACCATCTCTACTGATCACCCTGCCTTTGTAGAGGCCGAAAACCAAACCAAAGAGCGCATCAACAAACTGCTTTCTATCAAAGGCAAACAATCGCCAGAGTCTTTCCACAAGCGTTTGGGTAAAATCATGTGGGATAAATGCGGTATGGCTCGCAACGAAGAAGGGTTGAAAGAAGCCATTAAAGAAATCCAAGATCTCAAAAAGGAATTTTGGAGCGATGTCCGCGTAATGGGCGATATTGATGAGTTCAACCCCGAACTCGATAAAGCAGGCCGTGTGGCAGACTTCATCGAACTCGGCGAACTGATGTGCGTAGATGCCCTCAACCGTAACGAGTCTTGTGGTGGACACTTCCGCGAAGAATACCAAACTGAAGAAGGCGAAGCCCTGCGCGATGATGAAAACTTCATGTACGTGTCGGCTTGGGAATATAAAGGCGAGCACGAATGGGAACTCCACAAAGAGGATTTGGTTTATGAAAATATCAAAATAGCACAACGTAGCTACAAATAATAGTATAAATGGAAGGAAATATGAACTTGACGCTTAAAGTGTGGCGTCAGAAAAATAAAAAAACTGCAGGGCGCATGGAAACCTACCAGTTGAGTGGTATCTCGCCCGATATGTCGTTTTTGGAGATGTTCGATGTCTTGAACGAACAACTCATCGCCAAAGGGGAAGAACCCGTAGCCTTCGACCACGACTGCCGCGAGGGTATCTGTGGCATGTGCAGTATGTACATCAATGGCCGCCCTCATGGGCCGCTCCGTGGTGTTACTACCTGCCAGCTACACATGCGTAGCTTCAACGACGGCGACACCATAGTGGTTGAGCCTTGGCGGGCCAAGGCGTTTCCAGTCATCAAAGATTTGGTGGTAGATCGCTCGGCCTTCGACCGTATCCAAGCGGCAGGGGGTTTTATTTCGGTCAATACAGGCAATGCCCGTGATGCCAACAGTATCCCTATTCCAAAAGAAGATGCTGATGAAGCATTTTCGGCGGCGGCTTGTATAGGGTGTGGGGCTTGTGTAGCAGCTTGCAAAAACGCCTCGGCTATGCTTTTTGTATCGGCCAAAGTATCACAGTTTGCGCTGCTTCCTCAAGGCCAGCCCGAACGTAAAATGCGTGTAGAACGTATGGTTGCCCAGATGGACGAGGAGGGCTTCGGGGCTTGTACCAATACGGGTGCTTGCTCGGCTGAGTGTCCTAAGGAGATTTCGCTGGAGCATATTGCCCGCCTCAACCGCGAGTATTTTAGTGCTAAACTCACTTCAGAAAAGGTTTAAAGTCTTGGCCATCAATATTACATCATTAGAGTCGCAATACCCTGCGGCTCTATTTTTTTTGAAAGCAATCTTAGTCTTTTGAATAAATACCATTCAAAAAAAACACCGCCAAGGTGAGTCCTCAGCGGTGTCGAGTCATTGTATTCAAACCCACCAATATGGTTTCCCAACACTGCAATTTTTAGTTGGCCTGTAGCCGTGCCAGTTTGGAGAAAACCTGGTCTTTGTGCTTACCCGAAAGCGTAAGCGATACCGTATTACCTACACGTGGCGTGGCAAGGCCAAAATCAGCCCATGGCCTTGTTAGTGTAGCACGGCCTTTGTCGTCGGTTGAAAAGTCGGCTATCTTAGCACCTGCTCTTGTGAAAAGGGTAAGGGTAGTTCTTACCGGAATAGAGTCAATCCCTTTTTTGAAGTCTAAAATATTGGTTTTGTCTAACTCCAATACCCTTACCGAAATGGTAACATTACTTGCAGCAGCACTTGATCTTACGGTAGGCTCATACGTAAAACCGCCTCCATCGCCAACGGCATTGTCAAAAACAAGAAGTACGGGTGCTACTACCCTGTCCACAAAAGGGTCGTCTTTTTTGACACAAGATGCCAAACTTAAAGCAGTTCCTAGGAACAAGAAAGCCACTGATTTTTTGAAGTATATTTTCATTTTAGTTTACAGTTTTAGTTGAGGATTTATTTTTCAGCCCACCACAGTTTAGTTTTCATGTTGTCGGGGCCGCCGTTGAGAGCGATACCTTTGTCGAGGCTGGCTTTGTTGAGCGAATACTCACTACCCGGATAAGGTAAGCGTGTAGGAAGCACGCCGTCGTTTTCAAAAACAGCACGCGGGTCTTTGGGAGGTAACACAGGGAAACCCGTACGACGATACTCAGTCCATGCCTCTACTCCCTGCCCAAATAATGAAATCCATTTTTGGTCTAAAACTTTCTCACGGGTAACGTCGCCCACACGAGCCAAGTAGCCTGCGGGGAGCGTAAGGCCATGCTGCTCAAAAGAAGCTCTTATTCCTGCCTCAAAATAATCTTTGGCATTTCCTGTCGTAATATCACCATCCAGCACTGCCTCGGCCAAAATCAAATTAACTTCAGATGCCGTCATCAAAAAACTTGGTGCAGTAGCAGCGGTAAAAGCACTTCCTACGGTAGAGCTTGTAGCCAAGAATGTAGTAGCAATGGCATCGGGTAGGCCGTTGGGGTGGCCTGTATATCTACCCCCAACGGGATTGGCATAGACTGTGATACGTGTATCGTTCAGGCTGTTGAGTTTATCGGCCAATGTACTACTGATATTCCAGTCGGTACGGCTTTCTTGAATCATTACCTGATGCCATTCGTTGTTGCTGGGGAGGGTGGCAGTATTACGCAACATGGCATTGTCGGCATTGGATAAAATCAAAGGAAATTTAGCCGGATCGCTCAAGATTTCGCGCATGATAGCCCGCGACTCTGCCGGTTTTTTGGCCGCTTGCCGATTGGCCAATCTCAAGCGCAATGAATTGGCAAAACGCTTCCAACGCAAAATATTACCACTATACAAAATATCTCCTTGAATAGCAGGCCCTGCTACGTTGAGTTTTTCGTTGGCCAATTTCAAATCATTCAACAATGACTCATAGACTTTTTCTTGCGAATC
>JBKBKL010000062.1:0-22372 GCA_046294665.1 Runella sp. | reverse complement strand
GCGTCCATCTTCATCTTTGAGCCATAGATTATTCTTTCGCAGATGCCCCCCAGCGATAGTACCTACCCCTACTATCATCATTTGTATATCAAATTGTCGAAGCGATGCCAGTGTTTTCCGCTCACAGGTACCAAAATTCTCTCCGTCAGTAAATAAGAGAATGATTTTGGAAGTGTTTGAACGGCTCTGACGAAACTTTTGTAAGGCCAATTCAAGCGCGCTACAAATATCTGTTCCACCCCCATTGATTCGGCCTGTATTCAAGGACTGCAAAAAAAGCTCAAAAGCAGATAAATCAAAGGTGAGAGGCACTTGCAGAAAAGCATTAGACGAAAACAATATAAGCCCAAAACGATTTCCTTGTAAAGATGCCGTCAGGCGTTGCAACTCAAACTTTACCTTTTGGAGTCGTGAGGGAGGTACATCGGTGGCTGTCATCGAATGTGATATATCAACAACTACCATGATGTCTTTACCTTCGGCCACAAGGTCGCGTTCGGGTTCGCCAAAAAAAGGCCCCAGCAAAGCCATAAGCATCAATGCAAAATAAATAGAGCGCAAAAAAAACTTAATCAAAATCACCCTCGCCGTAGCCCCCAAGGCCCGTGCCACCCATACTGTACGAGCTATGTAGAGCGCATAAAAAAGCAGAAAAAGACCAATGAAAAGATACTCAACAGCGGTCAGTTCGTAATTGAAATTCATGCCAAAGTGTCAAAATTGCGTTGAAATAAACAAAAAAATCTCGACAACCAAAGGTACAACGATTCACTATGACCTAATTTTGCGGCATGGCCATTATCAACTCCGACATCGAACAAGCAGCCCGCCACTTGCGGGCAGGGCAATTAGTAGGTATTCCGACCGAAACCGTCTATGGTTTGGCAGGCAATGCCCTCGACCCTGATGTAGTGTTAAAAATCTTTACAACCAAAAATCGCCCTCAGTTTGACCCTCTGATTGTTCATACTGACAGCCTTGACAAAGCAAAGACACTCGTCCAAGATTTTCCAAAGGAAGCCCTTCAATTAGCCGAGACTTTTTGGCCCGGCCCGCTGACGTTGCTTCTCCCCAAAACTTCGCTTATCCCCGATTTGGTTACGTCAGGATTAGACACCGTAGCCGTCAGGATTCCTGCGCATCCGCTCACTTTGGCCCTTTTACAAACATTAGATTTTCCATTAGCTGCTCCCAGTGCCAATCCTTTTGGCTATATCAGCCCTACGTCTGCGCTACACGTAGCCCAACAGTTGGGCGATAAAATCCCATTTATTTTGGACGGTGGCGAGAGTCAGATTGGTATTGAGTCCACGATTATAGGTTTTGAAGAAAACCAAGCCGTAGTATATCGTTTGGGTGGCATAGCCATAGAAGCTATAGAGGCACTCATAGGTCCTATAAAATTATTGGCTCACTCGACCTCCAACCCCCAAGCACCGGGTATGCTCAAAAGCCACTATGCGCCACGTAAGCCTTTGTTTATTAACTACTTAGAAGAAATTTTGAAGCAATATCCTCACGAAAAAATTGGTTTTTTGGGTTTCCAAAAAGCTACGCTCTCCCTTGACTTGGCCCAACAGCGTATCCTCTCTCCAGTAGGCTCTTACGAGGAGGCCGCCAAAAATCTATTTGCCTATTTGCGACAATTAGACCAACTTCCCATAGAAATTATTTGTAGTGAATTATTGCCAGAAGAAGGTTTGGGACGAGCTATCAATGATCGCCTCCGACGCGCTGCGGTGAGAGAATAAGCTTATTTTTAAAAACACAAACCTTACTCAAGTCGTTAGGCTGATATGCAACACATCAATTTCAGTGAACCCACTATTTTTTTTCAAACGGCCTTGTATTTTTTGGTGGGTATCTTTGGTCGGTATGTATTTTTTGCGGCGTTGTTTCATTATCTTTTCAAAGTCAGATACAAAACTTTTTTTCAACACCGTGAAGTAAATACTCGCCCTCGTCGCCCTTCGCAACATTGGCGAGAGATTGGGTATTCGTTGGTTACGTCTGTCATTTTTGCATTGGCTGGGGCTGGTATGGTGGTAGCTTGGCAAAAAGGCTATACACAAATCTATCTCGATTTCGATCAATATTCGGCACTTTGGTTTGTAGTAAGTATAGTATTGGTTCTTTTTTTGCACGAAACTTACTACTACTGGCTACACCGCCTGATGCACCACCCCAAAGTTTACAAATGGGTACACAAAGCCCACCACGATAGCATCACTACTTCGGCGTGGACTTCGTTTTCGTTTCACCCGATAGAAAGTTTACTGCAAGCCGTCATATTGCCTTTGCTGATGTTTGTCATTCCGTTGCATTACTGGGCTATCGGGATTATATTATTGACGATGACTACTACCAGTGCTATCAACCATCTCAATACCGAACTTTACCCTCGCGATTTTCACAGGCATTGGTGGGGGCGGTGGTGGATTGGTGCTACCCACCATAGCTTGCACCATTCGCAGTTCAAGTACAACTTTGGCCTGTATTTTACTTTTTGGGACAAGTGGTGCCGTACCGAAAGCCCTGACTATGAGGCTCTCTTTGAAAAGAAAACATCTCAAAATCCGTAGAAAAAACAGTTGGTCGAATCGTTTGGATTAATTTTTAGCCAGAATAAATAACCAATATTATCTCAAAACTGCCTTTATTTTTTCCAATCCAGTTCGGGCCACTTGCAAGGGGGCTTGTTCGTAGTAAGTCTTATTGAAAAGTTCGAGCGAGAGTATGATAGGGCGGTCGGGACGTTTGATGACCTCCAAGATGCGCTTCACAGGAGCGATGCCATCGCCTACGTGTACGCGGTCGGAGTCGTTGTTGGTTTCGCGGGGTGGGTTGGCAGGATAGTCGTTGATATGAAAAAGTTCGATAGCCGATTTGCCGACCAAACTTAAACTATCCAAACTCGACCCACCTTTGTAGAGATGATATACATCGAGAAGCAAACGTGCCGAAGGATGTCCAGTCTCTACGGCGATGTACATCACTTCGCTCAAGCGACTGAAACTCTTCGAGAAACCCCAAAGCTCCAGATGAGGCACTACGCCTGTCTGGTCGGAGAGGTCGAGAATAGCGCGGTAGCGTTCGGCAGCTTTTCGGAGGTCAAAATTGGCTATCTGCTGTGCTCCTGCTGGGGGAGCTGCCATACGTTTGCAGCCGAGTGAGGCCAAGAGTTCCATTTCGCGTTTGAGTTGTTCGAGGGCAGCAGCGCGGGTAGCGTTGTCATCTACTACCCATTGGGCAAATCCAATAGCCTGCTGCACCGTAAGCCCCAAGTCTTTGAGGCGTTTTTGGGCATCAGCTATCGTTCCCCCTTTTTGGAGATACTCTTGTAGGCTATCCATCCAAATCTCGACCGACCGAAAACCTGCTTTGGAGGCGGTTTCGAGTTCTTTGACAAAGCCAAGTTTATGTCCACGAAGGGTACTCATGTTGAGACACGGAATAAAATCAGTAGGTTTGGGCGCGGCTACAGTTTTGGGAGAAAAGACAGCAGCCCCTGCGGTAGCGGCTATGGTGGCGATGGTTTGGCGGCGGTTGAGCATACGATAATAAAAGGTTAAAACAGAAAAGTCAGTACTTGTTCATATTTTTCTGTGTACTTCTGTACGTTCGGTGAGCGATAAAACTTATCGCTCAATGTCCGTTTATGATGTTTTTATACTTAAAACTCATAGGTTTGAAAAAAGATAACGATGTAACCATCTGATAATCACAAGAAACATATCTGTTTTTTTCGCAAATCAATTTTGAACCAGTATAAAGATAAAGGAGAAGTCAGCCAACTTTTAATCAACAGGACTCAAATACGCTTCCGGCAAATCATAAAGTTCGTTGTCTATGTCTTTCATTTTGGGGAAACGCTGGGTATCAGGCAGCACTCCATAGCGAAAACTCAATTCGGGTAGTACAGTTTCAAAATCTGGTTGTGTAGTCCAAAGCAGCGGAAAGTCCACCCGTACTTGATAGACAGTCCCTTCGATAGTTTCGTAGGGAGACTTGGGGTAAAGTGTCGCAATGTCTATACGAACTCGCTGACCTACTCGAAAGGCCGATTGAGAGCTACTGGCTGAAAAATGAATGGTCATGGTGATTGCAGATAAATTTTGAAGATTGTGCCACAAAGTAGCCAAGTTGGCCGTATATCAAAACAAAAAACCCCGAAAATTGTAGAAAACTAAGACCGCATTTTTTGAAGTCAGAAATCATGTTTCGATTTTGGTCAATGATTTTTTTTATGAGCTTATCGTACTTGTCAATCTCCCAAGAAGATGTGTACTACCGTGCTACACGTCGCCCCAAGCACCCACCCGTATTGGCCAATCGAGATTTGGTTACGACCAATCACCATTGGTACATAGGAGCAGAAGCGGGAGGTAGTTGGAACGGTACGGCAGCAACGGGAAGTTTGGAGCAGTTTTTGGCTTATAGAGCAGGTTATACGGCAGGCTATATAGGCGGATACGCAGGCTACTGCCACCATCAGCGTTGGTTGTTTGAGGGTGGGTATCTTCAGCAGCCTGTTCATATTTTCTTGAGTTTATTCACCGCCCGCAGACCCGTCAATCTACACCTCAGCAGTATTGCAGGAGCCATACCACTAAGGGTCAAAAGACGGGTGCTACGATTTGGAAATGTCCAAAAGCAGTCGGGTATATATGTAGGTGCAGGCGTATTGTTGCCTTTTCATCAAGCCGCTACGCTCGAAGATTTTAGATTGCTGGTAGGGTATGCGCGCATTGCTGGCAGCCAGCCTGCCCGATTTGATACATTGACGATTCGACATTTGTCGGTTTTGACTGGCCAAGGCAAAATCCAATGGGAAAGCAGCCTCGAAGTAGCCGGGCGTATTGCCAGACAGTGGGAACTGGTAGCTTACGGGCGGGCGCATTATGCTACCCGTTCGGTATTACGCTCGGAGTCAGTACTTTTGGTCAATCGCCAAATCGAAAGTACAGCCGTGCTTACACTCCAACCATGGGCTTATCAGTTTGGGCTTTCGGTCAGGTATCTTTTCAAATTTCGCAATCCTTATCGTAGTACGTTTGAAGAGTGATTCTTATACTCGTTCAAAATTGATTTGCAAAAAAATTGATATGTTTCTTATGATTATCAATGGGTTACATAGCTAATTTTTTGCAAACCTATGGGGTTAAGTACAAGTTCCTGTCTTATGCTTATTATTTTTATGACATTCAATATCTCAAGCAATCCTTCCGACCCCCACACTACTCCAGATGCTTTCTTAGCATATTTTCAATCATACTGGTACTGACATAGACCGGTTTGTTGGTAATGGTAATTTTGAGTACATTGTTAGATACTTCATACGTACCTTTAACTTTGCTGATACCAGCAGGTACCGAAAAAGTCCCCGACTTATCAGTTCCTGTCATGTTGCCTTTTCCTTTCTCCAATGCTTCTTTGGCTTTTGAAAGGGTATCGGCCGGTGTACCTTTAAACGGAATATCAAAACTATTTGCCATAGTGGTAAGAAAAGTGATTGATGTTTTTCAGCAAATATACAAACTGAAAAACTAATCCAATTTTTCACCACTTTTTACGGATATTTTTTTTCTTCAGCCCCAATCGTTTGGTGAGTGTCAGAGTACCCATCTGATAGGAATCGGTACGGTCTGGATTGCCCGCCATACTTACCCCGTCCAAATAGTCGGTCGTAGTGAGGCGGATGGAGGCTTCGGCACTTATTATCCAATCAGGCGACAAATCATACTTAATCCCACCTCCCAACGGAAAAGCTACGTGCATTTTTGAATAACGCGCATTTTGATCTTGCGCGATACCTTCACGTATCCAAGTATATGGGGTGAGCGTTTGGTCGAACGTAGGCTTAGGATTGGCATACACTACCGCTATTCCAGTAAACAAATAAGGAGAAAAAACCGCTTGGGCACTGTATCGCTGCCGATAAAACAAAGGGTTGAGATTGTACCAATCCCAGTCCAACAAGAGGGCATTTTCGATAAACAAAGGCTCAACCGAAAGATTGCGCGACTGGCGATTGGGGTAATAACTGTCCTTTCCACAAAACTGACCCACTTGAAAACGATACCGCAACGCCAAAAAATCGTTCAAGTATCTCTTTGCCTCTGCATGAGCCCCCGACCTAAACGCTCTTGACCAAAATCTATTTTGATTTAAATCTCCCAAATAACCCACCGCCCCCACGCCACCACTTATCTCCCAGCGTGGCGAAGTTTGCCCCAAAACGGCCAAATGCCATTTTAGCAAAAATAATACCAAAAGTAAACTACACCTCCTCAACCTTTTCATAGCATCAAAATTAAATGGGTAAAGCCTTCTTTATGAGATAAAAATGAAGAAAGAATACAGTAGTACCTACAAAAACAATACCAGTTTTATAGATTAGTATCAAAAAGATTTTTTGGATAGGGTAAAATCTTACTACAAAATTTGCACAAATCTAAGTTTGGTTTTTAGGTCTGAAACCTCTAATTTTGCGCTCTGATTTTTGAAGGTAGCCCCCAAAGGCTGCTTTTTTTGCGAAACCACTTAGATTTAATAGACTCAATCACAATCAATCATGGCACGTGATTTAAAATTCACAAGAAACATCGGAATTGCCGCACACATTGACGCAGGTAAAACCACCACCACCGAGCGCATCCTTTATTATGCAGGGGTAAGCCACAAAATCGGAGAAGTACACGACGGTGCTGCCACCATGGACTGGATGGCACAAGAACAAGAGCGTGGTATCACCATCACTTCTGCCGCTACTACGGTAGAATGGAAATGGAGAGACAACAAATATCACATCAATATCATTGATACCCCCGGCCACGTGGATTTTACGGTAGAAGTAAACCGGTCATTGCGCGTGTTGGACGGCTTGGTATTTTTGTTTAGTGCCGTAGATGGTGTAGAGCCTCAATCAGAAACCAACTGGCGTTTGGCCAACAATTACAATGTAGCTCGTCTGGGTTTTGTCAATAAAATGGACCGCTCTGGAGCAGATTTTCTCAACGTATGCAACCAAGTCAAAGAAATGCTCGGTAGCTATGCTGTTCCTTTGCAGCTTCCTATTGGTGCCGAAGACAACTTCAAAGGTGTAGTGGACTTGGTCAATTTCCGTGGTATGATTTGGAACGAGCATGACAAAGGAATGACCTACGAAGTAGTGCCTATACCCGATGATATGCTCGACGAAGCCACCGAGTGGCGCGAAAAACTCCTTGAAGCCGTAGCCGAGTTTGACGAAAGCCTCATGGAAAAATACTTCGAAGATCCTGAGTCTATCACCGAAGACGAAATACTCAAAGCCCTTCGTGAAGCTACTATTTCGATGAAAATCGTACCGATGCTTTGTGGGTCTTCGTTCAAAAATAAAGGCGTACAAACTATGCTCGACTATGTGATGGCCCTGCTACCCTCACCTCTCGACAAAGAAAGTATCAAAGGCACCAACCCCGATACAGGTGTCGAAATAGCCCGCA
Organism: Runella sp.; assembly: GCA_046294665.1. Taxonomy (GTDB): domain Bacteria; phylum Bacteroidota; class Bacteroidia; order Cytophagales; family Spirosomataceae; genus Runella. The sequence goes on along the minus strand of JBKBKL010000062.1, from coordinate 14,885 downwards.
AACCCAGTGTAGATGAGCCTTTCTCTGCCTTAGCCTTCAAAATCGCTACTGACCCTTACGTAGGTCGTTTGTGCTTTGTACGTGCTTATTCTGGTGTTTTGGAATCAGGTTCGTATGTACTCAACAATCGTTCGGGCAATAAAGAGCGTATCTCACGTATCTTCCAAATGCACGCTAACAAACAAAATCAAATCGAACGTTTGGAAGCCGGCGACATCGGTGCGGTAGTAGGTTTCAAAGACATCAAAACGGGTGATACCCTCTCTGACGAGAAAAACCCCATTGTCTTGGAGTCCATGATTTTCCCAGACCCCGTAATCGGCTACGCTATCGAGCCTAAGAAAACCGCCGACCAAGATAACTTCTCGAAGGCTATCGGCAAACTCATCGAAGAAGACCCTACCCTCCAAGTAGAATCCAACGAAGAAACCGGACAAACTATCATCAAAGGTATGGGCGAGCTTCACCTCGAAATCATCATAGACCGTATGCGTCGTGAGTTTAAGGTAGAAGTAAACCAAGGCGCACCACAAGTAGCTTACAAAGAAGCACTTACCAAAAATTTCACCCACCGCGAGGTTTACAAAAAACAAACAGGTGGTCGTGGTAAATTTGCGGACATCAACTTTGAAATCGGCCCACGCGACGATAACGAACCTGGACAAGAACCTAAAAAAGGCTTACAATTTGTCAATGAAATCGTAGGTGGGGTCATTCCTAAAGAATTTATCCAGCCTGTTCAGAAAGGATTCGAGGCTGCTATGGCAAATGGACCTTTGGCTGGCTATCAAGTAGAATCTATGAAAGTTCGCTTGTTCCACGGATCATACCACGATGTGGACTCCGACTCACTCTCTTTTGAATTGGCCGCCAAAATTGGTTTCAAAGAAGCAGCACGCCAAGCAGGTCCCAAATTGCTGGAGCCTATCATGGCCGTAGAAGTTTTGACTCCTGAAGAATACACCGGCCCCATCACTGGCGACTTGAACCGCCGCCGTGGTATTATGAAAGGCATGGATTCTCGTGCTGGTTCACAAGTCATCAAGGCTGATGTACCTTTGTCAGAGTTGTTTGGCTATGTAACTGACCTTCGCACCATGTCGTCGGGGCGTGCTACCGCCAACCTAACTTTCTCACATTATGAGTTTTTACCCCAAAACTTAGCAGATGCTGTCATCGCTAAAGCAAAAGGGACTGTTACAGCATAATCAACTCATTTTCAGTCGGAGTAAATGGCTCTTTCGATTGAGAATTTTTAATAACTGAGCCAACAAAACTACAATGAACCAAAAAATTCGTATCAAACTCAAGTCGTTCGACCACAATTTGGTAGATAAGTCGGCAGACCGTATCGTCAAGGCAGTCAAATCTACGGGGGCAGTAGTGAGCGGTCCTATTCCACTTCCTACTGAGAAGCAAATCTACACGGTATTGCGCTCGCCTCACGTAAACAAGAAATCGCGTGAGCAGTTTCAGCTTTGCACCTACAAACGCTTGATTGACATTCACTCGTCAAGTGCCAAAACCGTAGATGCGCTCATGAAACTCGAACTCCCCAGTGGTGTGGACGTAGAAATCAAAGTTTGATGTTTTAGATTTTCATGTGTTTATGAGCCAGTCTTCTCTCAAGACTGGCTTTTTTTATCACCTAAACTGAACCTACTCTACTTCTTTACGAACGATTTCTCTGATTTTGAGGCTGGTAGTCCATGTTTTGGCAAAAGTAGCATCAGTAAAAATTACTCCGGCGAGGTTATTTTTTCGGTCTATCCAAGGGTGAACCCCATTGACTCCCGGACTACTAAACTCGGTGGCATTGCCGCGAATGTCGAGTACATCACGCCAAAGCCCTTGTCCATAGCGCAGAGGTTCTAAACGACCAATAGGTGTGAAAGGGTTGAAAGCATAGGGGGTATAGACTATGGTCGTATTGTCGGAGGCACTTTGCTCCATGAGTTGGAGAGTCGCTTCGCTCAATACTTGCACTTGATCGTATCTGCCTCTGTTGAGTAAAACCTGCAAAAAACGAAGGTAATCGTTGGGCGTAGAAACTGCCCCTGTAGCAATATTCGGATTTTGAGTTCTGACAAAATAAGTGTTGGACATCTGGCATGGTGTCGTAATCTTTTCCCGAAACAATACATTCCAACTTTTGCCCGAAACTACCTCCGCTACTCGCCCTGCTACCTGCATACTGACATCGCCGTAGTTGAAGGTAGTACCGGGGGTATATCGCAACGGGACTACCCGAGCTATCGAATCAACGGCTTGGGCAAGCGTAAGGCTCGCATTGGTTTCAAAACGTGAAAAGCCAGATAGTCCCGAAGTATGGGAGAGAAGCTGTCGTATCGTAATTTTCCCTTTGCCGAATTGCGTAAAACGGGGCAAAAATTTTCCGACAGTATCATCAAGTGAAACTTTACGCTCATCAACCAAAGTCATCACCGTAGCTGCCGAAAGCCATTTGGTAGCCGAAAAGAGAGAATACCGATCATCGCCCGAATTGAAAAACGAAACTTTGAAAATCGTCTGGCTGCCTTTAGTTACAGCCACGTAAATATTTTTGTTGTAGTTCCAGAGGCTATCTACAATCATTCTTTCGGCAGCAGAAAAATTGTAAGCACGGGGGGCTGGTTCTTGATTTTTGCAAGCCCCCAAAATTACGAGAATCAACAAAAATGCTGCATAACGCATCTTACCAGCGGATAAGGGCCGAAGCCCAAGTGAAACCACTACCAAAAGCAGCCAAACATACCAAATCTCCTTCTTTGACACGACCTTCCTCCCATGCTTCGGTCAAGGCTATCGGAATGGAGGCCGCCGTAGTATTGCCGTATTTGTGAATGTTGTTGTAAACTTGATCTTCGCGTAGTTTCATCTGCTGCCGTACAAACTCACTGATACGGATATTGGCTTGGTGTGGCACAAGAAGTGCGATGTCGTCGGTGGTGCAATGGTTGGCTTCGAGGGCTTCTTTGATGGCTTCGGCAAAACGAACCACGGCGTGCTTAAAAACAGCGTTCCCATTCATCACTACTTCAAAGCCTCCTTCCTCGAGCATTTCTTTGGTAGCCGAGCGTACTGGACGGCTACTGCCGGGGTCTTTTACATACAATTCCTCAGCAAAACGCCCGTCGGCGTGTAAGTGCGTCGAAAGGACTCGATGCTTCTCATCGTCCGTAGCTTGTACTACCGCAGCACCAGCTCCATCGCCAAAGATAACGGCTACACTTCGACCTTTGTCGCTCTTGTCTGTCCAGGTGGACTGAATTTCAGAACCTACTACCAAAATGGTTTTGTAAGTACCTGTTTTGATAAACTGATCGGCAATCGAGAGTGCATACACAAAACCCGAACACTGCTCGCGAATATCAATGACGGGGATACCGACCAAATCCAACTCCCGTTGCATCAAAAAGGCTGACCCCGGAAAATAGTAATCGGGTGTGATAGTGGCATAGACAATCATCTCAACATCAGAAGGCTGCAAACCTGCCCGCTCCAAGGCTTGGCGCGAAGCCGCCGTGGCCATACTGGCATTGGTGTCTTTGCCATAGGTAAAATAACGACGCTCACTGATACCCGTCCGCTCTCGAATCCACTCATCGGAGGTATCCATGAGTTTACTTAAATCGTTATTGGTAACGATGTTGTCGGGGACATAATACCCCAACCCTGTGATTTTGGAATAAGGCATAGCCAAAAAAGAAAATTTATGCTGATTTGATTTGGTAAGTGTAATCTTCCATAATCAAATTGGCCAATAGTTTACTACAAGCAGTTTCGATGATTTGTTGGGCGGCTTCTTCCGAATCTGCCTCCAATACAACGGTGATATGCTTCCCGATGCGTACATCGGCTACGTTGTCAATGCCCAAATTATGCAATCCCAACATAACAGCTTTACCTTGTGGGTCGAGAATTTCCTTCTGCGGCATGACGTTGATTTCGGCAATGAATTTCATACTTTAAGTACAATATTATTTTTGATTTGTTTTGAAAAACATACGGACTAACGATAGCAGCAAATAAAGCCCAATGATAATTGGTATAGCCGCAACATTAAGAAAAATGAGTAAAATGAGCGAAATCCCAAGAAAAACAAATTGAATCTCGTTGCCTTGCCAAGCAAAATTTTTGAATTTCAGTGCAAAAAGAGGCAATTCACAAACCAACAAAAAAGACATCAACGCTACATAACTCAACAGAACGTAGCGATTAATAATCCAACTTTCTACCATCGGCTCATGGCGTAATATAAAAGGTAAAGAAGCTACTAATATCGCATTGGCAGGGGTAGGGACTCCGATGAAACTATCGCTCTGACGAGTGTCAATATTGAATTTAGCCAAACGTAAGGCTGAAAAAATAGCTAAAATGAATGCACTAAAAGATACCAGCAGGCTTTCGAGTTCGATACTTTGGGAGGTGCGTTCGAGCAATTGAAAAATAATCACCGAAGGCAGCACCCCAAAGGTTACGACATCAGCCAAAGAATCAAGTTCTTTGCCGATAGGTGAGGCTTGACGAAGTAATCGCGCCACAAATCCATCTAAAAAATCAAGTACAGCCGCCACAAAAATCAATCCCCCTGCCAGCAGTAAATCTCCTCGAAAACTAAACACAATTCCCAAACAACCACAAAGCAAGTTGCCGCAGGTCATCAGATTGGGCAATGTAAAAAGTTGCAAATGAGGTCGTTGGGGCGAAGTCATCAAATCAGAAAGGGGTTAGTTCGGCGTTCGTGGCCGATAGTCGTAGGTTCGTTGTGGCCGGGATATACTGTATAGTCATCGTCTAAAGTCAAAAACTTAGTATGAATACTGTTGATAAGAGCAGCATGGTCGCAGAGTGGAAAATCAGTACGGCCTATACTACCTCTGAAAAGGACATCGCCGCCTATCACAAATCGTTGGGCATGACTGACAAAGGCCAAATGCCCCGGCGCATGACCGGGTACGAAGAGTACATCAAGTACGGCATTACCAAACGTTACCTTGTCGCCTTCTTCCAAGTAAGCATCGGCTTCTACGGGTTCGTAGCCACGTATGCCCCATGCAATACTCCTACTTTCGACATTTTCAAGAACCGGACGTTCTTTTTGATGAATGTACATCTTCACTCCGTATTTACGCTTTACGAATGCACTCCCAAACACATGGTCGAGGTGGCAATGCGTTTGGAGAAGATGTTTGACAATTAAGCGTTGAGAGGTGATAAAAGCCGCTAATTCTTCCTTTTCAGCTTGTGCCAAGCAGCCGGGGTCTATCACTACGGCCTCGTGCGTTTCATCATAAAGTATGTAAGTATTTTCGGCAAAAGGCGAAAAGGTGAAAGTTTGAATCTGTATCATGCCTTTTGAAAATAAGGGTTTTGGGTATGCCACGATTGGCTACCAGATTTGTTCCAAATCTTTTTTGGTGTAAGTGTGGTTGCGCTCGGCATAGACCGTCTTGCCTTCGGGGCGTTTGATGCCCATAGGGTTTTTGGTGCTTAGGCGGTAGAGTGTAGCAATAGGCCACAAAAACACATAAAAAATAAGCGTGAGCAATACGCGGGAGTTGAACCAACCCAAGCCTTCGGCCAATTTAAACCACCCTTTCACAATCAAATCCCCAACGACTGGTACAAATACACAAAGCAATCCGATAATCAAAGCAGCATATCGTAAGTACTCGGCTACCGATTTGAATATAAACGAAAGGACCAACAAGCCCGTTACGATCACCAACTGGGCTTTACTTTTATCTGAATCTGACATTTTGATAATGAGTAAACTTTTGAGCTAAAAGCCAATAAGCATTAGCCTTTAAAATAACGTATAAATGAATGGAGCTACTGCTGACCCTCCACCAATGACGATGATGATACCAATTAGCAACAGTAATATAATCATGGGTGCCAACCACCATTTCTTACGCTCACCCAAAAAAGCCAACAAATCTTTAAGGAAATCCATTTTGAAGAAAAATTAGATGTTTGAAAAATATCAGGTTTTACTGATTTCAAAAGCAAAAGTACTACTTTTTGCTTTACCCGAAAGTTAAAATACAGCAAGTTATTGAGCGGCTTTCATCTTTTCATACAATCGCTCGGCAATGAGTGCATTTACTTTCGCGCTGGCGTGTCCGTCGTTTTTGCCTACGATACGCTCCTTCGGAGGAATCGCGCTCAAATAATCGCTCAAACGTACCACAGGAACCTGCTGGTTCATAAAAAACTGCTCTACTGGCTTAGTATAGTCGTCGCTTTTGTCAATATTTTGTAGAAACGGAATCATCAGCACATACATTTTAGCATTGTGCTGACGGGCATAGTCCACGATTTTTTGCAAATCTCTCAAATGAGGGTTGAGAATCGTCGTGTCAGAATAAGACCGCTGTACAAAATCGGTGATAGAAGCGGGTGGTACATGCGGAAACTGCCAATAGATGTAATTGGGCAAGTAATAGCGCATTACCAACGAGCCAAGGCCGGGGATTTTGATGTCGTCGTAGGGTTTAAATTCAGCCAATGTAAGACCGGCATCTTGTGCGGCTTGTGCAATGTCATTGGGGAAATATTGCAAAATCAGCACATTAGGCTTCACCGGAAATTGCTCCAAACGCCGAAACTCGTCTCGAGTATCAGAGCCTGAAACACCGAGATTGAAAACAGCGTGTGTATCGCTTCCAAGTTTTTGCTCCAACTGATCCGAAAAACGCTCTTCGGTATTTTCTAAGCCATGCCCTGCCGTAAACGAGTCGCCCAAAACAAGTACTTTGGTCTTTTTTTCAATATTGCTTTTGGCAAAATCGCGGTAGCCGTATTGATTGATAGGCTTCCAGTAGCGAGCAAACCAAATTTGTGAGGCTTTGCTTAAATCGCCTTCGTGGCTTTGGGCTACATACATGAACACCATTTCGAGCAAACCCAGCAGCCCGATGACCATGAGGGCTACGGTAGCTATATTGGCCCATGATTTGCGTAGATTGGTATTTTTGATGACTCCATAATAGAAAATACGGAGTAATTCGAGCAGCATCAGGGACAATAGCACTGATTTTACCAAACGTACATAGAAACTATCCACCAACCCTGCGTAGGGGTAATCGAACTTGATATGTACTTTGTCTGGAAAAAACACAAACGATGCCAGCACACCATAAAGTGCCAATCGAATAAAGCTGGAGAGGAGTTTAGAGAGCAATTGAGTTTATTGTAAAGTTTAAAACTACTTTTGTTCGGCAAGACTCTGTTTTACTTGTTCTACAAAATCAATAGATACCCCTGCAATATCTGCTATTTGTTCATAGGTCAAATTGAGTTTTTGTAGCAAATTGGCAACAATTTTTTTCTTTGCTTTAATAACAAAATAGTCATTTTCTTCATTGAGATATTTGGCAATAGTTTCCATGATTTCGTCAATATTTAAGTCTAATTTTCGCAACTCTGATAAAATACGCAACTGGTTGATGTACCTTTTCAACGACAATTCATTTTTGGTCGTTTCTTCAAGTCTGCTAATTATTTTTTCGATTACTTCTTGTGGTTTTTCGATACCAAAGTTACTCAAAACTGCAAAAATAATTTCTTCTGGTTTGTGAGATTTCAAAAACAACCGGTAATCAACTGATTTGATTGAACGTAGTGAAAAACTAAACCTCAAGTCTTCAAATTGGATCGAGTCATTCATTTTGGAAGTGCCTTTACCAAGATAAATGACATATTGACGAACTGGTATTTTGTACTTTCGTAAAAGCATCGCTTTGTATTCAAGCATCCTGTAAACCATTTCTGCATCATCAGCTACCTGAAACTCAATCTGTAAAATGAAAACATTGCCCTTGTCATCTTTTATTTTTTTGAGCACATCGGGTTTTCGTTCTTTAGTATGTTGAATATCGTCGGGTAGTTCTTCCAATGTTACAGCCGTGATACCAAGTAAGAATCGTAATATACTTGATATAGCAACTTCAATATTTTCTTTGAATACCTTATCATATTTTGAGGACTGCCGACCTATGGATTGCTTTTGGGACTTCATTACTAATATACTCTCAATCCAACGTAAATTCTTCTTTCCAGTTGTCGGTATCTTCCCAATGGGGCTGCTGGCGTTTGTCGAATAGGTAGTTGCCTACCACCAAATAATCCATTTCGGTACGCATAAAGCAGCGGTAGGCATCGTTGGGGGTACTGACGATAGGCTCTCCGCGTACATTGAAACTGGTATTGACGATGACCCCATAACCTGTAAGTTTTTCAAAATCACTAATAAGCTGATAGTAGCGCGGGTTGGTATGCTGGTGTACAGTCTGAATACGTGCCGAAAAATCAATGTGTGTGATAGAAGGCAAATCGGAGCGCAAATAGTAGAGTTTTTCGCGCAAATCGAACGAATTGAAGTCTTTGGGCAACTCCTTACGTCTTGATTTTTTGACTGGGTGTACCAGCAGCATATAGGGCGAAATTCCGTCATATTCAAAATACTCTCCCACTTTTTCGGCCAGTACCGACGGGGCAAAGGGTCGGAAAGATTCGCGATACTTGATTTTGACATTGAGTTTTTTCTGCATTTCGGCGTTGCGTGGGTCGCCCAAGATACTTCTTGCTCCCAATGCCCGAGGCCCAAACTCCATACGGCCTTGTACCCAGCCGACTACGTTGCCGTCGGCCAATATTTGGGCTACCTCTTGGGTGAGGTCGTTGAAGTTTTCAAATTTTTTATAAACCGCTTTATACTTTTTGGCAGTTAGTTCTACGTCCAAATCCGAAAAAGTAGGTCCCAGATAAGACCCACTCATGGCATCTTGGGTGTAGTTGATAGTACGTGGCTGACCGAAATAGATATAGTTGGCCGTCAGGGCCGCCCCCAATGCCCCGCCGGCATCGCCAGCGGCAGGTTGGATAAATACTTCTTTGAAAATTCCTTCTTTTTGGAGTTTGCCATTGGACACACAGTTGAGGGCTACCCCTCCCGCCAGACAAAGGTAATCGGCACCCGTGAGGCGTTTGGCTTCTTTGGCCATGGCTACTACGACTTCCTCTGTTACGCGCTGTATGGCTAAGCCAAGGTTGCAGTGGTGTGCTTCGAGGGGGTCTTCAGGGCGGCGTGTTTTCATGCCAAAGAGTCGTTCCCAATCGGCTTCGCGTACCATTTTGAGGCCGGTAGCATAATCGAAGTAGGCTTGATTGAGCCATATTGAACCGTCTTCTTTGATTTCGACCAACTCCCGCTTGATAGTTTCGATGTATTGAGTTACTTGGGGAGAGTCGGGGTTGCCGTAAGGAGCCAGCCCCATGAGTTTGTATTCACCCGAATTGACCTTGAAACCTAAGAAATACGTAAAAGCGGAATACAAAAGCCCTAAAGAATGGGGGAAGCGAAGCTCACGCAAAATAGAAATATTGCCTCCTTCACCAGAACAGATAGAAGCCGTAGCCCACTCCCCTACTCCATCAATGGTCAGAATGGCGGCTTTCTCATAAGGGGAAGGATAAAACGCACTGGCCGCATGCGAAAGGTGATGTTCGGGAAAAAGCAATTTGACTGGCTTTTTCTTATCATAACCAATTTTCTCAAGTTCTTCTTTGATGAGTCTTTTGAGAAACATTTTTTCTTTAATCCACACCGGAATCGCCGTAATGAACGATTTTAATCCTTTGGGGGCAAAGGTATAGTAAGTTTCGAGCAAGCGTTCAAATTTGAGGAGCGGCTTGTCATAAAATACAATCGCATCGAGTTCGTTGAGCGTAGTACCACCGTACTCTAAGCAAAATTTGATGGCATTGGCAGGGAAGTTGGGGTCGTGTTTTTTAAGTGTGAAGCGTTACTATTTTGCGGCGGCTACCATTTAACTATTTTCAATAAAATCCGCCGCGGAGTAGTGGTAAAAGGCTGAGATTACGACTAATTTCAATTAAATAACAAAATGTTTAATGCCAAAGTAGGGACTAAACGTTGATTTGCCAAAAAATAAAAAGTAGGATTATTTTAAGGTACATGGGGTTTGAGTATTACCTTCGCAGGTCATCTTCAAACAAACACTGATTGTAAAAATAGCAACAAGATGAATAAAACGACTGCGATATGGCTTGTGTTCGGTATCTTAATGATAGGTTGGGGAGAATATTTTAGTAAAAGCCCATTTTTTTGGGGAAGCCTCAATCTCAATACTTTGGTGGGGTATTTGGGGTGGCTGGGTTTGGTGATTGGTTTGATACTTTGGGGTGGCAGGTCAAAGCATAAAATCCTTTCCAATCTTTCTTTTTCGGTGGCTGGTTTATTATTTTTTTGGTTTTTGGTCGAGATTATCTGTTTTTTAGTCATCAAATTGGGTGTTTTGCAGACTTCTGCCCCTTTTCACTCAAGGCTTCTTTTATATCATAATTGGTATTCTGATAAGCGTCCGTTTTGGGGAGATTACAGCAAATTCAGCGGTCGTTGGCGTATGCCTTACGATACGCTCATCAACGTACCTTGTCATGGCGATACCGTCATTATTACAACCAATAGCTTCGGTATGCGCGACCGCGAACGCGACCTCAAAAACAATACTTCTCAAAAACGTGTAGCGATGCTGGGCGATTCGTTTCTGGAAGGTTATATTGTCAATACTCCACAACGCCATTCCGACCTGCTCGAAACAGCCACGCAAGCAGAGCATCTCAACTTTGGCCTCAACGGTACGAGCGTCATCAATTATTACCTTACCTACAAGCATTTGGCCAAGCGATTTGAGCATGATGTTGTAACAGTAGCCATCTTGCCCGCCAACGATTTTGAGGATTATACCTCTCAACAAAAAATCTCACTTATGGAGTATCCCATTTATAGGCCCTACTGGGAAGGCGATTTCCCCAATGTTTCGTTGCAGTACTCATTGGCGCATATAGGGCAGTCCATTGCATCGCCCCCTAATCACACTCGCCCTCGTCATACACAGCAGGTAGTAGATTCCATTTATAGAAGTCTGCCGCTGATAGAGCAAATTCGTGCCGAATGGCATCTCAACTCTTACCTAAATGCCTGTTTGAGGCATGGTGTATCCCAATTAACCAAATCGAGGATAGCACAGACGGGTAGCTTTTCTAAAGAGTTTTTTGAGAGTCGCTGGCCTGCTTTTGAGTATTCGCTGGAGCAGTTGGCCAAAGAAGCCAAAGGCAAAAAAGTATTTTTTTATGTCATTCCGATTTTGAGTGATTTGGAAGCCTACGATAAAAACCGCACCGATGACCTCAGCCCGCGCCTTGAAAAACTTTGTCAAAAATATAATATTATGTATATCAATACTTTGCCTATTTTTCATGCCAAAGGCCGAGAAGTTTGGTCAAAACTATACGAACCTTGTGATGGCCACTGGACTGCAGCAGGAGAAAAAATGATGGCTGAAATCCTGCTATCCACTCCCGCCTACCGTCGAGCCTTGGAATTGCCGTGATTATTCAGGTCATAGACATTGGCCCTGAACTACTTTCAAAGCCTCCTCTTGAAATTGAATAAAACCAAAATAATCAAATATCAACTTACAAAAGTAAAAACCAATACCCTTCACAAACCTCGCACGAATCGTGGCTTTGTGGTATTTTTAAGTACTTTTGCAAAAAAATCAAACAGCTACTGATGAGTCTTTATTTTTCGATTGTCATGCCTGCCTATAACGAAGAAGAATGTATAGAGCAGGTAGTTAAGATGTGGACCTCTTTTTTGAAAGAAACCTTCCCCAGCCAACCCACCCAACTTATCGTCATCAACGACGGCTCCAAAGACAACACCAAAGCCATTCTTGATGCGCTTTCGCCAAAGATTGACAACCTATTGGTAGTACACCAGCCCAACGGCGGCCATGGCAACGCCGTTGTCAATGGCTACCGCAAGGCCATAGAGTTGGGGTCGGAGTGGGTATTTCAGACCGATAGCGACGATCAATTTATCACTGCCGATGTAATAAAACTTTGGGAAAAACGCAATGAATCTAATTTCATCATGGGGTATCGTCAAGTACGCTATGATGCTCCTGCACGGTTGTTGATTACTCGTATCTTGAAATACACCATTTTCTTTGCTTATGGTACGTTTATCAACGATGCCAACATACCGTTTCGGCTCATTAAAGGTAGCTATCTCAAAAAGCTGCTGGCACAAATTCCTCAACCAGAGCCATTTGCACCCAATATTTTCTTGGCTGTCATGGCGCGTAAGGCCGGTCAAAAGACCTTCGACATACCTATCGTTCACAAAGAACGCCAGACAGGTACGGTTTCGATTTTGAAATGGAAATTACTTAAAGTGTGTATTCAAAGTTTCAAAGAACTTCTTCGTTTTAGGCTTGAACTCAACCGTAAAGTAAGAGCTATCAAAGCATCGTAGGCATATAAACCGCCATGAACAAAAGGGCTATTATTGTTGGGCTATCGTTGGTAGGAATGTTGGCTGTTTGGTGGGGCTTTCAGCGTTGGCAGATGTACTCAGCTTCCGTTTGGAAACTCCTGCCCGAAAATGCCTTTTTTGTCTTACAAAGCCGACGACTGCAAGAAGCCGACTATCGTGTACAAAAGGGGGGTATCGAAATGAGAGAAATCCCACTTTTCAATCTTGCCGCACGTCAAATAGACCTCTTGAGAAGCATTTCAGAAGACACAGCTCGCTTTGAAAAATTCTTGACTGGACGCACGGTTACGTATGTACTCCAAAAAACACCCAGTGGTCGTTTAGTCTATCTGACTTTTTTGCCCTTAGAAGCCTTTCAAAACTATAGCTGGCTTGAAGGGGGAGGTGCCTCGAAGGTGAGGGTTACATCGCATTTGCACAATAATCAAAAAATCTATGATGTGAGTTCGACCTCTTCCGAACCATTGTTTGCCTATACTTTTTTCAATAATTATTTGGTATTCAGTGTATCTGGGGAAATACTTGAAGATTGGGTACGCTTTGCCCAAAGCCCCCTACGTACTACCAATACAAGTCGTTTTGAGAGTATCAAACAAGAAAAGAGCGACCTCTGTATCTATCTCGACAATCTGACACTATCAGAAGCCCTCCGGCGCGACGCTGCCACTCAGCCCGATGCTGGGTTACTTTATTTTTTGTCTTTTTTGCCCAATACCGAAAGCCTTCACTTAGACGATTTTTTCTCCAAACGAAACCCTACCCTTATTTCTAAAGGCAAAAAAATAGTCCTCAAAGGGTATCTTGAAGCACTCAATGACCAGAAAGCCAGTCCATTCAAGAATACCTTTTTTATTCCCAACAATACGGCGGCCATGTATCGGCTGGGGTTCGAGCACGCCCCGAGTTTTATACGTAAACTTCGCCCACAATTGGAAAACATTTCGTCTGATTCTATCAACCAATCTCGAAGGCAGTTGCTAACACTACTGGGCAAAGCGCGATTGGATTCTTTCTATCTCAACCTCCACAAAGAAGTGATTTTGTGTCAGTTGGAGCCTAACAACGTCCTTACCAAAGGTAATATACTTCTTCAGCAAGTAAACAATAGTAAATCATTAGAAATATTTTTTCGACGTTTGTCCGTACTTTTCAAGAAAAACACGGGTGTCTCTTATGAGCTTTTTCAAGGAGGTTATATCTATCGGCTCGATTGGTTTGAACTACCGGCGGTGTTGTTTGGTGGTTTGATGAAAGGTTTCCCCAAATGCTACGTGGCTTTTCACCAAAATTTTTTAGTCTATGCCAACGACATACAAGTCCTGAAAGATTATCTGATTGACTTAGAATATCAGCGTACTTGGGGCAATAGTGCTATTCATGCTTCTTTTTTAGATAAAACCCTCCGCTCGTCCAACTTTACCTTTGCGGTCAGCCCACGCAAAAGCAAAGAGTATTTGGGCAGTGGGTTTATGAATTATCTTTTCCGCAACCTCAACTATGACATCACTGAGCAGCTTCCCTTCGACCAGTTGGTGTTTCAGTCGGCCTACAAAAAAGGGAAAGCCTACTCTTCGCTCACTTTCGGGCGTTTGAGCAAAGCGTCAAGTGCCAAAGTACTTAATAAGGTTTTTTTACAGCAAGAAAAACCCCTTGACCTTGCTCCCACAGGTGGTATCTATACAGTACGCAACTACCCCAATGGGTTGGACAAAATCCTAACTCTGACCCTCACAGGAGAGCTACAAAACCCATTCGTAGAAGAAAAAAAACGAACAGTAGCCAAATTGGACGGCCCCATAGTAGGCGATATTTTTTCTGTTGATTTCTTGAGCGTCGGTCGCTTACAGTATGTATTTGCTACCCAAAATAGCCTCAATGTAATAGACGAAGATGACCAACAACGCTACATGACTTTGCCACCAATACGCCTTCCTGAAGGCCGAACCATTCGGAGTTTTCAGCGGCTCGAAAGTGGCCTCGAAGGTAGTTTTCGCTTCTTAGTAGTTGATCACTTAGGCTATCTATATCTGTGGAATAGCCCCACTCAAATCCCTCTTGTCATCAATCGTGCGCGCCCTTTTGCAGAGTTACTACTACCTATCCAAGAAGTAGATTACCAAGGCAAACGTCATTTTTTGTTTTCTCAAGCGGATGGCCAAGTAGGGCTTATCAGCGAAAGTGGAGTCATTCCTCCCCCCTACAAAATCAACCTCAACACCAAATTTTCAGGACCACTTTTTGCAGTACTCGACTCAGAAAAAGGAACAAACCTACTGATCGGAGTAACCAAATATGGCGAACTGCTATCGCTGACACTCTCGGGCCAAACTACCGCCAAAACACAGTTGTTTCGTAGCGATCCAACGGCTTTCTTCCGCGCTAAAGCTGCAACCAACAATCGCGATTGGATTCTTTTCAGAGAATCGCAAACTCAGTTTGCTCTACTCAACAAAAACGGCCAAGAACTTTTTTCTGCCAAAGGATTAGTCCCCGACAAGAACAATGTTCAATA
>JBKBKL010000061.1:0-22686 GCA_046294665.1 Runella sp. | reverse complement strand
CTACCCCCAGCCGCAAATTGTTGGAAAAACACACCCTATCCTACCGACAACTCCCCCCACCTACGTCCTCTATCCTGACGGTATTGCTGACGACTTTTGAGAGGGGGTTTTGAGGGCGATTGTGATGCAGGGGGTCTTTAGGCGGGGATATTGAACCTCACCCCCTGCCCCCTCTCCTCTTGAGAGGGGGGGTGTTTTACCCCGTTTGGGGTTGTATATCGGTAGGATTGGAAAAATAGGCTTGGCTATGCTGCTCCGTAGGTGCTAGCTACCAATCGGCTTGAAGCCTTGAAATATCTATCACGAGGCAGAGCCTCGCGCTATCAAAGCCATACAGCTACCAATCGGCTTGAAGCCTTGAAACATATTTCACGAGGCGGAGCCTCGCGCTATCGGAGAATCGTCGGAGCCTCGCGCTATCGAGGTGGTATTTTACCCCGTTAGGGGGTGTATATCGGTAGGATTGGAAAAATAGGCTTGGCTATGCTGCTCCGTAGGTGCTATACAGCTACCAATCGGCTTGAAGCCTTGAAATATCTATCACGAGACAGAGCCTCGCGCTATCAAAGATGGAAAGTAGAAATGTAGAACCTCACCCCCTGCCCCCTCGCCTCTTGAGAGGGGGGGGGGTGAGGGCGATTGTGCTATCGGGGGTTCTCGCTTTGGCTATTCACACAACTTTACAATTTCATCATCTTAGGCATTTGGAAGGAATGTGTAACTTTGAGCATCAACACAACCCCCTTCCTCTTATGAATTTCATTGTAAACTTTCGCCTTTCTTCGATTTTTCAATTTTTTATTTTTTCATTTTTCTATTTCTGCATTTTAAACCCCGCTTTATGTCAAAATTGGATTGCCGATGCTCCGGCGGGAAATTTGCCAGCTAAGATTGATAAAAACGGAAAAACAGTACTCCCCAACGGTCGTTTTATTACGCCCCTCGGCACGCAAATTACAACTGCTCCACACCCCTACGGATTGGTTTTGAGTCCTGATGGCAAAGTAGCCGTTACGGCCAATTCGGGCATCAATCCTTTCTCGATTTCGATCGTTCAGAATATCCTTACTCCTACCCCACAGGTACGGCAAGTACCCGAAGGTGCCAAAACCGACAACGGCGTGCTGGAAGCCTGTTTTATGGGTTTGGCCATTTCGCCCGACAATCAGACGGTGTATGTAGCTGGAGGTCAAACCAATAAAGTTTTTTTGTTTGACATCGCCACTGGAAAAAAAACAGCCACCATCAACTGTGCCATCAAAAATGATACCGCCGACTACTCCCACGGCTATCTCGGCGATATGGTGCTGACCAAAGACGGCAAAATGCTTTATGTACTCGACCAGATTGGATTCAGAATCGTGGTAATAGATGTGCCTTCCCAAAAAATTTTACACAATCTCCCCACAGGTCGCTATCCGTTTGGGATTTGCCTCTCGCCCAACGAGCAGCGCGTGTATGTGGCCAATGTGGGGGTTTTTGAGTATAAGTATTTCACCGACCTCGACCCCAAAAATCTCAAAGAAACCGCCCACAAATGGCCTGCTACCAAATATGGCTCCAAAGAAATGATTGAAGGCGACCCTTCCAAAGGAATCCCCCCGCTCGGCGACCCCAACGACTTGGCAGCGTTTTCGGTGTGGAGCTATCCTGCTCCTTCAAAACAGGGTGTCAAAATGAATGAAGTCAAAAAAATCAAAACAGGTTTTCTGGTAGGCCAAATGGTCGAAGATTTTCCGGCGGTGGGCGGCAGTAGCCCCAATTCGGTGGTGGCTACTGACCGCTATGTATTTGTATCCAATGGCAACAATGATTGTATTTCGGTCATAGATATGGCCCGCGACACGGTCGTCCAAACTATTTCTCTCCAACCCGACCCACGCTTGGGCAAACTTCGTGGAGTCATACCCTTTGGAGTGGCGGTATCGCCCGACCAAAAACGCCTCTATGTGGCCGAATCGGGCATCAATGCCGTGGCAGTCATTGATGTTGCGACGCTAAAAGTACTGGGACACCTGCCCGTAGGCTGGTTTCCGTCCAAACTCAAAGTAAGCCCCGACGGCCAAAAACTCATCGTAGCCAATGCCAAAGGCTATGGCAGCGGCCCTAATGGTGGCAGTACTTTCAAAATGGGCCCCGAAGGAAGCTATATCGGGGGGTTGATGAAAGGCACTATTTCGGTCTTGGATATTCCCAAGGACGACGCACTCCCCCAACTCACACAGCAGGTCATTGCCAACAATTTTGACTTCAAAACAGTCCCAACTATTCCTTCCGATGTTTCACAACAAAACCCTGTACCTCCTTATCCCGGTGCCTACGAGTCGCCTATCAAGCATATCGTATTTATTTCCAAAGAAAACCGAACCTACGACGAAATCTACGGGCAGGTAGAAGGTGGCAATGGCGAGGCGGCCTTGGCTCGTTATGGACTGGGAGTCAATTTTAGCAATCGCAAAGGCACCCAAAAAGTCGTGAAAGGCGATGTCATGCCCAACCACATCGCTTTGGCCAAGCAGTTTGCGATGTCCGACAATTTCTTTTGTGATTCTGATGTGTCGGCAGACGGCCACCGCTGGATGGTCAATACTTACCCCAACGAATGGGTAGAAACTGGCACCGCAGCCGCCTACGGTGGGCGACGCGACCTCAAAGAAGACTCCAAAGCCCCCGGTAATTTGTCATTTTATGGCTCGGCAGGGAGTATTTATCCGGAAGACTACAACGAAGCCGGTTCCATGTGGGAACACCTCGAACGAAACCAAAAAGACTTTTTCAATTTTGGCTTTGGGGTCGAAATGGCCGGTGCCTACTCCGACAGCACCATGAAATACATCGGCGAACTTTATACTATCAACTATCCCCTACCTACACCACTATACGACAAGTCCTCTAAGGTTTTTCCGACCTACAACATGGCCATTCCTGACCAATTTCGAGCCGATTTGTTTATCAAAGAGTTCAACGAAAAATGGGGAAAAAGTGGCCTGCCGCAGATGATTACGCTTATGCTCCCCAACGACCACGGCACACGCGAACGCCCCAATGCAGGTTTTCCTTTTGTAGAAAGCTACATGGCCGACAACGACTTAGCTCTCGGACGTACTGTAGAGTTTTTGAGCCGAACACCCTACTGGAAAAACATGATGATTGTGGTACTCGAAGACGACCCACAAGGTGGCGTAGATCATGTGGACGCGCACCGTAGTCCGTTGTTGGTCATTTCGCCTTACACCAAGCGCAACTACATTGGGCATCAGCATTATAGTTTCGGAAGTGTTTTCAAGACTTTTTGGCATATTTTAGGCATTCCGTATTTGAATCATTACGACGCTACGGCTACCGATTTGAGCGATTTGTTTACCCCTACCCCCGATTTTACCCCCTACAATGCGCTGCCTGCTGATAAACGCATCTTCGACCCTCAAAAAGCCCTTGACCCCTTTGACGAAAAATTTGACTGGAAGGCTTTTGCCCAATCTGAAGAACTCGACCGTACCGAAACCATGCAAAAACGACGTGCCGAAGACGACGAAGTAGAAAAAGCCAAACAGAAAAAACAGCCCAAGCAAAAAGCAAAAAAATGGCAGAAGAAAACCGTATCGCCACGAGGTTTTTGAGCAATGCACAAAGCAAGTTTTAGAAAGCGGTCGTCTTTGCCTACTTTTGCATTTCTAAACGTCCTTTCATTCATTCAACTATTCCATCATTAATGAAAAGAGTTCTTATCACGGGAGCAGCAGGTTTTTTGGGTTCACACCTTTGCGACAGGTTCATCAAAGAAGGTTTCTATGTGATTGGCATGGACAACCTCGTAACAGGCGACCTGCGCAACATTGAGCATCTACGCTCCAATCCTCACTTTGAGTTTATTCATCACGACGTATCTAAGCATATCGTCATAGACGGAGAACTTCATTATATTCTCAATTTTGCCTCACCCGCCAGTCCGATTGATTATCTTAAAATCCCTATACAAACCCTCAAGGTAGGCTCACTCGGCACGCATAATTGCCTCGGCTTGGCCAAAGCCAAAGGCGCGCGGATATTGGTCGCCTCTACCTCCGAAGTCTATGGTGACCCACTCGTACACCCCCAAAACGAAGAATACTGGGGGCACGTCAATCCCGTGGGGCTGCGCGGCTGCTACGACGAAGCCAAGCGTTTTCAAGAAGCTATCACGATGGCGTATCACCGCCACCACGGCGTAGAAACGCGCATTGTGCGTATTTTCAACACTTACGGCCCTCGTATGCGCCTCAACGACGGGCGCGTACTGCCAGCGTTTATTGGCCAAGCCCTGCGCGGCGAGGACCTCACTGTCTTTGGCGATGGCTCCCAAACTCGTTCTTTCTGCTATGTAGATGATTTGATTGAGGGTATCTACCGCCTTTTGATGAGCGACTATTCCCTGCCCGTCAATGTAGGCAACCCCGCCGAAATCACCATCGGGCAGTTTGCAGAAGAAATCATTAAACTCACTGGAACTACCCAAAAAGTAGTTTATAAACCCCTGCCTCAAGACGACCCCAAGCAACGCCAGCCCGACATCACATTGGCCAAAAAAATCTTAGGTTGGGAACCCAAAGTGTCGCGTGCCGAAGGGTTGAAAATTACTTATGAGTATTTCAAAAACTTGCCCGAAGAAAGGCTATACGAAGAAACCCACCACAGGGAGTTTAAATAGCTTTCAGAACGCCAAATAAGGGGCGATTTTATTGACAAACTTTTCGTCTAAAATCTTGATTCTCAACAAATCTTGTGGCGATTGATAAGCTCCGTGCTGCTCTCGATAACGAATGATAATCTCGGCTTGCCGCCTCGAAATGTATGGGTGGCGGTCGAGATTTTCGATGGAAGCGGTGTTGATACTGATTTGCTGGGGAGGAGTGCGTACTTGTGCAAAACGATAGAGTTCCGCCAATGCCAATGAATCTAATCCGAAGATTTCTGCATATTGACTTTCAGATACAAAGCCACCCAATCCATCTCGAAACTTGACAATTCGTGCCGCCAGCTTGCTGCCAATCCCCCGAAGGCGAATCAACTGTGTGGTATCGGCAGTATTGATGTCAAACGTAGTGATTTTTGGAGCTTTGGGTAGTATCTCAGCTTCTTTTGCTGGAGAAGTCGGAGTATTTGTAGCTACCAAAGCCGTTTTTGGGGTTTCTGCTACGATGCTGATGTACGGCTCGAGTCGCTCATACAACTCTGGTCTTAGACCATAGATTTTCTGCAAATCTTCTTTCTGACGAAACTTACCCCCTTTGGAACGGTATTTTTCGATGCGTTCGGCTATAAACTTAGGCATACCCAATGCCTGCAACTGCGATACCGAGGCTGTATTGGGGTCAAAGTAAAACAAACTCAAGGGAGTTTCGGGCGATACATCGGCACGACTGATAGGTGAATACGAGGAGGTATATGTTTTCTGAGGCTGTAATTTTTCCAAAATCGCCAGCAAGCTATCGGCTTTTTGCTCATCGGTTTTGTTTATAATGGCATCGTTATTTGCAAAAAATCTATCGAAAGCCAGCGGGCCAAACCAACACACCAACATTCCAACCGCAAGCACCAATAATCCTCTTGCCTGCGCTCGGCTCAAGCCAAATTCATCTCGAATCAGCAATAAAAGTTTGGAAAGCATAAAGATTCAATTTCAGAAAATCACGTCCGTTTTCATCTTCAGATACACACCATTAGTCCACCCAAAGCCATCTTGATTGGGGTACTCGCCTCCTTGTGCCGAAATGTCGTGGGTGAGTACATTGTATTTTTCCATCATCTTTCCTGTTTTGTCAAAATACTGCTCACAGTTGGTCAGCCAGCGGTCTTTTATTTCAGAAGCGAGGTCATTCAAACCATAATTTTTCAACCCTTGATAGGCTACCCAATGCAAAGGTGCCCAGCCGTTGGGTGCGTCCCATTGCTGGTGGGTGTCTTGAAGCGTAGTAAGCAGTCCGCCCATTTGTAAGAACCTATCTTTTAGCACTTTGGCTATTTTGTGGGCTTGGGTAGAAGAAGCTATGTTGAAAAACAAAGGGAAAACACCCGCCAGCGAATAGGTCGTTTTTTGTCGTTGTACTTTCCAATCATAGTCAAAGTAAAACCCTGCGTTTTCGTCCCAGCAGTAGCGTTGAATAGCCTCCTGACGTAGCATGGCTTGGTTTTCATAAAAATACGATAAGTTTTCTTTCTCACTCAAGCGATATGCTTTGGCCAAAGATTTTTCTAAAAAATAAAGCAAACAGTTCAAATCAACGGGTATGATGTCAGTAGTATGAATCGTAGCCATAGCGTGGCCATCAGCAAACCAACGGCTACTAAAATCCCAACCCGACTCCGCAGCGGCTCTGATATGTCTGTACACTTCTTCGGCGGGGCGATGGGGTACTTGTTGAGCCAGCTCGATATCTTCTTTGTAGGCTTCGGGGCGGGGGGTGGGGTTATTGTCCCAATACCTATTGAGTTTACTGCCGTCGGGCATCAATACCACTCTTTCGTCGGTACTTCGCGTCCAAAAATCATATTCTTTCTGAAGTTGGGGGAGGTATTTCGTCCAAACGTCATCGCCTTTGATTTGACTCCAAAGATCTATCATCAATGCAAAAAAGGGCGGCTGCGAGCGGCTGACGTAGTACGTCCGATTGCCGTTGGGGATATGCCCCACATGGTCTATCAGAAAGGCAAAATTGTTGAGGGTGTTTTCGAGCAGTTCATATTGGCGTGATACTTCCAAACCAAGCATGGTAAAGTAACTATCCCAGTAATAAATTTCTCTAAAACGCCCACCCGGCACGACATAAGGGAAAGGAAGGGCTATCAATGTACCTCCTACACGGTCAGGCTGACGTGTGAGCAATGGCCAAAGGCTTTCGATATGCTGCGCTACACTGTGAGGCTGTGGTTTGACTTTTGCCTCTGAATCCACGGGCAAAACAAAATAACTCTCCACGAACAGTTGTAAGTCAAAATCAGCCCGATTTTGGAGTCGTTGATAAGCAGCCAATATATCAGCCAAAGGCATTTTGGGAAGTGTGTCCACAAAAGTCTTGGAATCGGCAAACAAACCACTTGTTTGTACGGCTTCATAAAGCTCGCCCAATGATTCGATTTGAATTTCTTGTTGCATAAATATCATCTAATGCCCCCCCATACCCGAAGATATATGGAGTGTATCAGCTTTTTGTAAGCGACTAAAAAACCACAAAGCCACACTCAACAACCCGATTGGAATCAGTGAAAAATAAAAGGCCGTTTGTCCTCCATAATGTTCAAAAATATAACCTGTCAAAATTGAACCCGTAGTGCCTCCCAAGGCCGAAAATATCACAATCAGCCCCGACATCAGGCCGTGCTTATTGACAGGCAAATTGCTCAAAATCAAAGAGTTGATAGCAGGATAAATAGGAGCCAACAGCAGCCCAATAAATGGAAAAACAAAGGCAGCCAAAGGCGCATCGCCCCAGCCTGTTACTGTTTTTTGGGAGGCCGATGCTGCCAGCGGCAACGCCAACAAAACCAACCCCGCCGCCAATCCCAAACAACACAACAAAACCACCAACCAGTTGAATTTTTTGAGTAAAATCCCCGCTAAAAACCTACCCAACGCCGTAGAAATAGCCAATAAACTCGCCATTTGGATACTCAAAGTAGCAGGCAGATTCAACACTTTGTTGTTGAAGGTAGGCAACCAGCTCATGATGCTCTGCTCAATCAACACATACGTAAAAGCACAAATCACAAACACCCACACTAAGGGCAAAACAATGAGCCGAAACATTTCAGAAAATTCTTGAATAAATGATTTATCATTGTCCATTTTGAGCGAAGATTCGTCGAGAGAAGTACTGAGAAGCAGTAAAAATGCCAGCAATACGATACCACCCAACAAGTAGTAAACATTGAGCCAAGCTGTTGGGTCAGATTCATTCATAAAACCACTAAAAATAAAGTAACCCGTCAAAATACCCACCATAAAAAATGACTCGATAAAGTTCATCAAACTGATGTGTTCTTTTTGGTTGTAGGTGAGCAGCCCAATCGTACCATACACCGATACTTTGATCAATGCAAACCCTGCCCCTGCCACCGCAAAAAGGACTTTGGTCATTGCAAATGAATGGATTGTGGGCATCAAAAAACAAATGATAGCATTGAAGGCCAAGGCCAGCAGCATAGCACGCCGATAGCCTAAGCGCGTGATGTACGAAGCCACCAAAAACGACACCCCCGCTATGGTCAAATCTTTAAAGGCTTCCAGCACCGACGCGGCGGTTTCGGACACACCATAAGTACGCTGTACCTGCAAGATCACCGTACCGACGCTATTGAGCAGAATGGCAAAAACAAAATAATTGAGAAAAATAGAAAGTTTGATTTTCCAATGAGCAAGCATGAAGGTAAGAGGTTAAGTGAAAGCGTTAGGGTTGCCAAATTTTCAAAGACGTATGCGCTGCAATGAGGTCAAAATCGCTGTCGTTATGACAAAGTTCTACCTCAAAATGTATAGCATAAGCAGCTATCAAGCAATCGTTGGGTTTTCGTATCGTTACGCCTTTTTGGCGGAGTTGGCGGTAAAGTTGGGCAGCGGCTATGGCTGCCTGCATACTATCAAAATCAAGCAAATGCAAGGCGCTGAAATCATTTTTAATATTGTTAAATTCAACATCAAGCCTCACACCTTGTAAAACCTCCTGTACGATAACAGGGCATATACATACCTTGTTTTCGATCAAGTCTTGGTCAAGGAGATTAGTATGAGGAGCATAGATATTACGCCGAAAATCTACCCAAACAGATGTGTCATGTAAGCGGTACATCATGCGTTCTCATTTCGTCTAAATTTCCTTCCCAACCTTTGCCACGCATTTGTCGAAGCCTCTCCCGCTGCATTGCTTTTATGAGTTCTTGCAATGCCAAATCTATAATTTCTTTCTTGGTTTTTAAATTAGCATTCAACTGCTTCAAAGTTTCAATTTTTTGAATATCAATTTCTACATTCGTTCTCATTGTCATCGAAGTTTTACACACAAAAATACAAAAATCATACACATTGGCAAGTTTACAGCCAAATTGCCTAATTTTGCCTGATTCATTCGCTTTTTAAGTATTCACAAAAGCACCCACTCACCAAACCACCAAAACACGCATATTTCAATGACTCCGAGTACCTCATTGCAAGACATCATCGCCCACGCCAAAGAATATGGCTTTGTTTTTCCTTCCTCCGAGATTTATGATGGCCTCCAAGCCGTGTATGACTACGGCCAAAATGGCGTAGAACTCAAAAATAACTTGAAAAATATATGGTGGAAAGCCATGACCCAAGTCCATGATAATATCGTGGGTATAGATGCGGCTATCTTCATGCACCCGCTTACGTGGAAAGCCTCCGGCCACGTGGACGGCTTCAACGACCCCATGATAGACAACAAAGACTCCAAAAAACGCTACCGCGCCGACCAACTCCTCGAAGCCAAAGCAGAAGCGTATGCCAACGCCGGCCAAACCGAAAAAGCACAAGCATTGCTCAACGAGATGGGCCGACTTCTGGGCAACAACGACCTCGAAGCAGTACGGGAGTTAATTATATCTGAAGCAATAGTTTGTCCGATTTCGGGAACTGCCAACTGGACTGAAGTGCGGCAATTCAACCTCATGTTTAGTACCCAAGTAGGCTCCGTAGCCGACGATGCCAGTTTGATTTACCTTCGTCCCGAAACGGCACAGGGGATTTTTGTCAATTTTTTGAATGTGCAAAAAACGGGTCGTATGAAAATTCCGTTTGGTATCGCCCAAATCGGCAAAGCCTTCCGCAATGAGATTGTAGCGCGGCAGTTTACGTTTCGTATGCGTGAGTTTGAGCAAATGGAAATGCAGTTTTTTGTACGCCCCAATACCGAAATGCAGTGGTACGAATACTGGCGCGAAGCCCGCTTGCGCTTTCACCAAGCCGTAGGTCTTCCTGCCGAAAAGTTGAAGTTTCATATCCACGAAAAACTCGCCCACTATGCCAACGCCGCCGTGGATATTGAATATCAGTTTCCGTTTGGCTTCCGCGAAATAGAAGGTATCCACTCCCGCACCGACTTTGACCTACGCAATCACCAAGAACTCTCCAAGAAAAAACAGCAGTATTTCGACAACGACCTCGACGAAAACGGCAAGCCTTACGGCAATTACATACCGTATGTAGTCGAAACCTCCGTAGGGGCCGACCGTCTGTTTTTGGCGGTATTTTGTAATGCTTACACTTCTGAAACCATAGGCGAAGGCACAGAAGCTAAGACCCGTACTTATCTCAAACTACACCCTGCCTTGGCACCCTACAAAGCGGCGATTTTACCCATTGTCAAAAAAGACGGATTGCCAGAAAAAGGGCGTGAAATCGAAAAAATGCTCAAAACGGAGTTTAGGGTATTTTATGAAGAAAAAGATGCCATAGGGAAGCGTTACACACGTCAAGACTTGATTGGTACGCCCTATTGTATCGCAGTAGATCATCAAACCCTCCAAGACGATACCGTAACGATTCGCGATCGCGACACTACGCTCCAAGAGCGCGTACATATCAATGAACTCAAAGCCAAAATCGGTCATGCCGTATCAGAGCAGCGGATTTTGGAGTTGATTTAGGTTAGACTAAATAGATAGGTACAAAAGAATATGTCTTTTGTTGTCCCCTGTTGCAAATCGAAAAAACCTTATATGTTTTTCGATTTGCAACAGATAGAAACAAGGCAAGAAAAGAGAAAAAACAAATATTTTGTTTGACAATCATCTATTGCCTTTACACTTTTTATCGGCTCAAGTACAGATTGCGCTCCGAATAGACCTTCAAGAAGAAATCGTCGGTGAGGTCGTCTATAAAGTAAATGCCTTCGCCTGTGGACTTCATTTCAGGGCCGAGTTCTTTGTTTACATTCGGGAATTTGTTGAATGAAAACACAGGATATTTGATAGCATAGCCTTTTTTGACGGGATTGTAAGTATAATCTGATACTTTCTTGTCGCCGAGCATAAACTTGGTAGCGTAGTTGACGTAGGGTTCTTGGTAGGCTTTACAAATAAACGGTACTGTACGGCTGGCGCGCGGGTTGGCTTCGATGACATACACTATACCGTCTTTGACCGCAAACTGTATGTTGATCAAGCCTTTGACTTTCATGGCTTTGGCTATTTTGAGAGTGATGTCTTCTATCTGTCGGATTTCGTCCTCGGTCAGATCGAAAGGTGGTAGCGTAGCGTGGGAGTCGCCAGAATGGATACCCGCCGGCTCGATATGCTCCATGATACCAATGATGTAGGCATCTTCACCGTCAGCGATGGCATCGGCTTCAGCTTCGATGGCGTTTTCGAGGTAGTGGTCGAGCAAGATGTTGTTGTCGGGAATATCATTTAGAATCTTCACTACGTGCTGTTCGAGTTCTTGCTCATTGATAACGATTTTCATGCTTTGCCCTCCCAATACATAACTGGGACGTACCAACAACGGGAAGCCAAGTTCGCGACCGATTTCGGCGGCGGCATCTGCTGTACGCACGGTGTCAAATTTGGGGTACGGGATATTCAACTCCCTCAACAACGCTGAAAATCGGCCTCTATCCTCGGCCAAGTCGAGGGTATCGAAGCTACTACCGATGATTTTAATACCGTATTGGTGGAGTTTTTCGGCTATTTTGAGGGCTGTTTGCCCACCCAACTGTACGATGACCCCCTCGGCTTTTTCGTGCTGTACGATGGCGTGTACGTGTTCCCAAAAAACGGGTTCAAAGTAAAGTTTATCTGAAATATCGGGGTCGGTCGAAACGGTTTCGGGGTTGCAGTTGATCATGATAGTTTCGTAGCCAGCTTCTTTGGCCGCCAGTACGCCATGCACACACGAGTAGTCAAACTCGATTCCCTGCCCGATACGGTTGGGGCCAGAGCCGAGTACTACTACTTTTTTGCGGTCGGAGACGACGGACTCATTTTCAGGCTCGGCTTGCGAAACACTAAATGTCGAATAATAATAGGGTGTTTTGGCTTCAAACTCTGCCGCACAAGTATCTACGCATTTGAATACACGCTTGATATTATGCTTTTGGCGGTATTGATACACTTTGCTTTCCTTGACACCCAACAGGTGGGCTATTTGGCGGTCGGCATAGCCTTTTTGTTTGGCTGTAAGTACCAATGCAGGTGGTATGTCTTCGAGGTCATATTGTTGAATTTCTTTTTCCAACTCTACCAATTCTTCGATTTGGTGCAAAAACCACGGGTCAATTTTCGTAAGGTTTTGAATGGTTTTGAAAGACATTCCGATTTTGAAAGCATCATAAATATGAAAGAGGCGATTCCAACTGGGGTATTTGAGGCTGTGCTTGAGGGCTTCGTAGTCGGTGAGTTCTTTGCCGTCGGCTCCGAGGCCGTTGCGACGTATTTCGAGGCTTTGGCAGGCTTTTTGGAGGGCTTCCTGAAAATTGCGCCCGATGCCCATGGCTTCCCCTACCGATTTCATTTGTAGCCCCAGCGATTTGTCGGCACCCGGAAATTTCTCAAAATTCCAGCGTGGTACTTTGACGATCACGTAGTCAATAGTTGGCTCAAAAAAGGCTGAAGTGCTACCTGTGATAGGGTTGATGAGTTCGTCGAGGGTATAGCCGATAGACATCTTGGCCGAAATCTTGGCAATAGGGTAGCCGGTAGCTTTGGAAGCCAGGGCCGACGAGCGCGACACACGCGGGTTGATTTCGATGACGATGATTTCGTCGGTGTCGGGATTGACCGAAAACTGAATATTACACCCTCCGGCAAACTTGCCGATGGCGTTCATGGCATCAATGGCCAAGTTACGCATTTTTTGGTAGAGCGTATCGGGCAAGGTGAGGGCCGGAGCTACGGTAACACTATCGCCAGTGTGTACGCCCATGGGGTCGAAGTTTTCGATAGAGCATACAATGATGAAGTTGCCGAGGCGGTCGCGTAAGAGTTCGAGTTCAAATTCTTTCCAGCCCAGTACACTTTGCTCTACCAGTACTTCATGGACAGGGGAGGCTTGGAGGCCATGCTGCAAAGCACGGTCGAAGTCTTCGGGACGTTCTACAAAACCTCCTCCCGTACCTCCCAGCGTAAACGACGGGCGAATGACAAGCGGGAATCCTATCTCTTGGGCGATTTCTTTGCCTTCCAAAAACGATTTAGCCGTGCGACCTTTGCATACTTGCGCCCCTATTTCGAGCATTTTGAGGCGAAACTTCTCGCGGTCTTCGGTGGTTTCGATGGCTTTGATGTCCACGCCAATAATCTGCACCCCATATTTTTTCCAAATACCGGCTTTGTCGCAATCTATGGCCAAATTGAGGGCAGTTTGGCCGCCCATAGTGGGTAGTACAGCATCAACTTTATGTTTTTCAAGAATCTCAACGATAGATTTTTTCTCCAATGGCTTCAAGTACACATGATCGGCGTTGATGGGGTCGGTCATGATGGTCGCTGGGTTGGAGTTGATGAGAATCACCTCGATACCTTCTTCGCGTAAGGAGCGCGCCGCTTGTGAGCCGGAGTAATCGAACTCGCAGGCTTGACCGATAATGATAGGACCTGAACCAATGATGAGGACAGAATTGATGTTGGGGTTTTTGGGCATTTTACCTTAGATGTATGATATTAGATGTATGATGTAATGATCTGGAGTAATGGCTTCTGTATTGTGGCCAAAATTGCGCAAAAATAGCAGGTAGGAAGCGATTGACCTACTATGTTTTGAAAAAACTGCCTGTCTAATCATTTTTTGTTTAGATTTGGTACTCCTTTCCTCTCCAACCTCTGATGCGATTTAGTACGTACTTCCTCGACCTTTGGCAAAAACAGGGCTTGCTTACGCCCGATGAGCAGCAGCGTATCCAACACTATGAACAAAACCGAGCGATTTCGGTGTATTGGCTACTACAAATGGTACTGTATATAGGGCTGCTACTTTTCACTACGGGGGCAGGTATGCTCATTTATCTCAATATTGATACTATCGGGCATGAGGCACTGATAGCTGCCTTGGCGGTAATTACGATGGGGTGTTTTTATTATGTGTATCGGCATCGGCAGCCGTTTAGTTGGGGAGAAGTAAACCACGAGGGCAAGTTTGCTGATATTGCTCTGTTGCTGGCTTGTACGCTTTTTCTATCGCTCGAAGGCTACGTACAATGGCGGTATGAGATTTTTGGCATACGCTATGGGTTGGCTACGTTTATGCCAGCAGTGTTGTTTTTATATTTGGCTTATCGCTTCGATCATCGTGGGGTGCTTTCTATGGGGCTGACAGCCTTAGCTTCGTGGGTGGGGCTTTCGGTAGCTCCCTTAGAAGTGTTGAGTGCCAATGATTTTGGCAACGCCCACGTCATCAATACGGCTGTGATTTTTGGGGTGTTGGTAGTTGGATTGGCTCTTTGGCTTGATACCAAAGGTTTTAAAAAACATTTTACGTTTACGTATTTATTGCTGGCAGGCAACCTGCTCTTTGTGGCGGCATTGGCAGGAATGTTTTCCCTGCCGTATTGGCCGGTGTTTGGGGTAGTAGTAGGTACTGGTGCTTGGTTTTTCTTTCGGTATGCACAGCGTACGCGGTCGTTTTTGTTTTTGCTGATGGCGTTTGTGTATGGCTATATCGCTGTTACTTATTTGGTTTTCAAGTATATGAACAATGACCTGCTTGTTTTGTTCGGCACTTTTTACGTGGCAGCAAGTGCAGCGGTAGTGATTGCCTTTTTGCTTGGCTACAAAAAACTACTTTCTCCCACTGAACCTCCCTCTGTCAAACCATGAAATTTTACGACGAAATACTCCTGCGTAATGAATATGCTCAACAGTTGGCCAAACGCTGGTACAGCGAAGGGCTGCTCAACGATGCTCAGCTTGCAGAGATATACCAAACTCATGCTGCTATCCCTTCCAACCCCAACTTGTTTATCAAAATATGCTTGTTTTTGTTTGGGTGTATTTGCTTCAGTTTTGGGGCAGGTTTTGCCGCTCTATTTTTAGGAGTTGGTTTTTCGGTAGTATCATTGGTGTATGCAGGAGGAGTTTTGTTTTTGCTGCGAAACATCATCAAAGAGCGCAAACTACATTTCAACGGCGTGGACAATGCGCTGCTGTATGGCGTGGTAGCAGCTACCTTGCCTGCCATTTTTGAAGTTTATGAGTTGCTCAATCTTGATCAGCCGTGGGTGGGTGGGTTGTTATTTTTGCCAGTCTTGTGCTGGGTTGCTTATAGTTTTGGGGAGCCTGTGGTAGCGGTAGGAGTTTTGTTGTGTGGGTTGTTTGTGGTGGCTTCGCTATTGATACTGCATCCGTTGGGTAGGGCGTTGCTGCCTTTTGCGCTGATGATTTGTGCGGGAGTCGTCTATTTTGTTTTGAGGCCCTTGTCGCGTCAAATACGCTATTTCTATTGGCAGTGGGCCATAGAGTGGGTACAAGTGGCGGCGTTGGTACTGCTGTATTTGGCGGGAAATTATGGTTTTGTAAGAGAGGCCAATGCACAACTCAACAACTTACCTTCTCCTGCACCCCAAATCACTTTCGCACCTCTTTTCTGGGGGCTGACCTTTGCAGTACCTTTGGTGTATTTTTATTGGGGAGTTCGTTGGCGTAGTCGAGTGTTGCTTCTATTGGCGATGGTGGGGTTGGGGGCATCGGTGGCTACTTTGTACCAATATACTTTGTTTCTGCCGTTAGAGTGGCTATTGCTCGTAGGCGGAGGCGTTATAGTATGTTTTTGCATTTGGCTGATTAGACGATTGAAAACCCCTCGACTTGGATTTGCTTGCATCCCCGAAGCTATCTCCCATGAGCGGGCTTTCCTACAAACCATTGCTCTCTCTCAAGCCGCACAACAAACACAACTCAATACGCCCGACTTCAAAATGGGAGGTGGGGATTTTGGAGGGGCAGGCGCGGGCAACGATTATTGAGTTTAGAAATCTTTGTGCATTCATGGCATGATTTGCCATACCCCTTTGATTTTGTGATACCAGCGCGCCCAGCGGTGTGCCAGATAGCCTGTTGGTGGTAGAGAGAGAGCGTACAAAAGGGCGGTGGTAGTATGAGCAGCGATACCGACCAGTACTATTTGAACCGTCCAAAAAATAGGAAACGTAACCAAGGCATACAACACTACACGGATGGCACTGGAAAACTGGGGGTCTTTGAGGCGGCGAGTGATGAGTAAAGGCAATGAAAAAGGAAGCACGCTATTCACCCACCCATATAAAGCTACTGGGGTCGAAACTAACAAACCAAGTACATTCATCAAAATCCAAACGTTACCTTTGGGTGGGTGTCCTACGATTTCGGCAGGGAGATTTTGGGTTTCATATTGTTGTCGTTTAAGGGAGGCATTGGCTAATTTTTCGTTATAAAAATCAGGCGATTGACGGCGCAGAGCTTCCAGTTGTGTAGCTTTTTGCAAGACGTTGGTAAGCATATCGCCGGGCTGATGGATTTCTAAATCGGTGAGCCATTTGAGGGTATCGTGGTGGGACAAATCTTCAAAATGCAGCATCAATGCTCGAATATCGTCGGCCATACGGCGGGTGAGGAGCGTCAAAGCACGCGGTAGATTTTGCTCGGATACTTCTCGAAAATCAGTCGCGACAAAAGGCGTTCCAAAATTGAGTACCAGCCGTTCGCCCATTTTGCGGCAATGGGTATAATAAAGGCCACAGGGCAAAATCTGCAACCCCAACTGCCATTGATGCTCCGCCTCGGCACGCAAAGCGATGCGAGCCAATCCTTTTTTGAAAGGGCGTAGGTGGTACTGTACGCCATGATTGCCTTCGGGGAACGCCGCCAGCGTACCGCCATTGCTCAAAATAGCCACACACGCTCTGAAAATCTCATCGTTTTGCTGCATTTCGTCCAGCCCGTCGCGGAGGCGATATACAGGGAGCATTTTGAGCATTAAAAGGAGTTTTCTAAGCCATTTTTTTTTGAAAATATCGGCACGGGTCAAAAAATACGGCTGCCGCTGCCCCACGTTGAGCACCACCGCCAGTGCGTCCATGAGGGTATTCTGGTGGTTGGATACAATCATCAGTGGCACATCGGAAGCCAAGTGGGTCGGGAAGTTTTTGACTTCTACTTTTCGGTAAAAGACACGATTGTGCCAAAAACGAATGTAAAGCCGTAGTAAGGTATAAAAAAGGGTATTTTGGTACATCAGAGGTTTAGGGGATAAGACAGACAAGATTCCTGTTTTTCTAATGCGACTCACGCTTCACATCGCCCCCCGATGCACCGACCAAAAAATCAAAGTCGCAGCCCTCATGTGATTGCATGACGTGTTCGATATAGAGTTTGTTGTGGCCACGGGTATAGCCCAAATCAATGGGTTTCCATGCCGCACGGCGACGGGCTATTTCGTCGTCTGATACGTGCCAGTGTATATAGCGGCGGGCGATGTCTATTTCAATCATATCACCGTCTTGAACTAAGGCTAAGTTGCCTCCTATGGCACTTTCGGGCGAAGCGTGCAGTAGCACTGTACCATAAGCCGTACCACTCATACGAGCATCAGAAATACGCACCATATCAGTAATACCTTTGTCTAAAAGTTTTTTGGGGAGGGCCATATTGCCTACTTCGGGCATACCGGGGTAGCCTTTGGGACCTACGTTTTTGAGTACCATGACGCAGGTTTCGTCAATATCCAACGCTGGGTCTTCGATGCGCGCATGGTAGTCTTCGATGGTTTCAAATACCACCGCACGGCCTGTGTGCTTCATCAGGTGTGGAGAGGCTGCCGAAGGTTTGATGACCGCCCCATTTTCACAGAGGTTTCCTTTCACCACCGCTATTCCGCCTTCTTCCAAAATGGGCTTCTGGATAGAGGCGATTACGTCGTCATTCCAGTTTTTGGCATTTTGAGCATTTTCTACCAATGTTTTTCCATTTACAGTAGGGGTAGGGTGCAAAAATTCCTGATATTCTTTGATGATGACAGGTAGCCCCCCGGCATAAAAATAATCTTCCATGAGGTATTTGCCAGACGGCATTACATTGAGCAAAAAGGGCATACGCGAGCCGATGCGGTCGAAGTCGTCGAGGGTGAGGTCAATGCCTACACGTCCAGCAATAGCCAACAAGTGCAGTACAAAGTTAGTAGAGCCACCCACGGCGGCATTGAGCATGATGGCGTTTTCGAAGGCTTGGCGCGTGAGTATTTTTGAAAGTATCAAGTTTTCTTTGGCCATTTCTACGATACGCATACCAGTAAGGTGAGCGTTCATTTTCTTGCGAGAGTCAGCGGCAGGAATGGCCGAAAGGCCCGGTAGTGTCAAGCCGAGTGCCTCAGCCATCGTAGCCATGGTAGAAGCAGTACCCATCGTAGAGCAATGGCCTATGCTTCGACTCATGCAGCTTTCGGCTTCTTCAAATTCTTCGGGGGTCATTTTGCCTGTTTTGAGGTCGTCGGCAAAACGCCACACATCAGTCCCCGACCCGATGGCTTTGCCCTGAAATCTCCCCGCCAGCATCGGCCCACCGGGCAGTACGATCGTAGGCAAATCTACACTGGCCGCCCCCATGATGAGCGAGGGGGTGGTTTTGTCGCAGCCTGTGAGCAGCACGATAGCATCGAAAGGATTGGCCCTGATGCTTTCTTCTACACTCATACTGGCCAGATTGCGGTAGAGCATGGCCGTAGGCCTGATGAGGGTTTCGCCAAGCGACATCACCGGAAATTCCAACGGAAAGCCGCCAGCTTCATACACTCCATTTTTGACACTTTGCGCCAAATCTCTAAAATGGGCATTGCAAGGTGTTACTTCCGACCAGGTATTGCATATCCCAATGACCGGCTTGCCTTTGAATTGATGGGGGGCATGGCCTTGGTTTTTCATCCAGCTACGGTAGATGAAGCCGTCTTTGCCTTCTTTGCCAAACCAGTCTTGGCTGCGGAGTTTTTGGGGGGTATCTTCAGTGGGCATATTGTTCGTTTTTTGGAGTACTAAGGTACTTTTGCTTTTTTTTTACTGAAAAAAAAGGATAATCCTTCACTGACTGATTCTTTTCATCTTCATTCTATTGGCCTGACGCTATGGCTTCAACCACTCTACGAAAACATCAAAGACCTCTTTTATCCCGATAGGGTTGGGTATTTTATGTAACTCATCATCTATAACAATAGGCCACTCCGTAGGAGTTTAAAACGGGAGATTTTTCAGTGCATTTCCCCTAACACCCCTCTCTTAGACTTTGAAAAAGCTACAACTTCACAGCTACTACAGTCTTTCTGAATAACCTACTGTTCTTCGCAAAAGCCAATAAACCTTCAAGAAATATTATACTTAAACCTCATAGGTTTGTGAAAAAGGTAATGACATAGCCGTCTGATAATCAAATGAAACCTATGAGGTTTTTTCACAAATCCATTTTAACGAGTAAACAATAAATATTATCTTAAAAATAGATATTATTTATTGTTATTCAATAAATATATTTCTTAATTTTGTAGCATTAAATTTAAAACTTTTTACTGCTATGAAAAAAACAGCATTCAAGTTGATCGCATCAACTTTGTTTTATGGAACGCTCGTGTTCTTTGGTCTTCTCCTTCTTTTAGTGGGATTGGCTATTTTTCAAATGTTCAAAAATAAAACACCGCAACCGGGTGTCGTAACGTCAAGTACCGAACTCAAAATCAATGGTATAGATTTTTTCAGTTTGGACAAGCCCGCTTTTTGGGTACCTTACACCATGCCTTTAGACCTTGATCCAAAAGGGGAAAACAATACTGCACTCAACGATACGATTATTTCGACTTTTGAGGCCAAACAAAAAAGTAAACTTTTAGACTTCGACTATGAAAACCCCAAGGTAGTTGAAACAACGATTTTGGTTACACCCAAAAACAGAAGTCAGCAAAAAATGATTTTGTATTGGCAAAGTATCTTGGCAATAAGCGGGCTTTTTTTATGGGTAATGACTTTTTGGTATATGCTGGCCTTTTTTAATGCCATCAGAAAAGAGCAAATTTTTACATATACCAATTTCCGAAGGCTTCGTATTATAGGATTTTTTTTGATAGGGCTTTCAGTTTGGGAGGTTTTGAAAGGATTGGCAGTTTACAATTTAAAATTAAATTTCTTGAAAAATAATCCTGATTTTGTCTGGCGACAAATGGTGGCAAGCACCAACGAAACTTTGGTTCAAATGGACTTCAAACCCAATCATGTATTTACACTGGAGTTGCTGAATGATTATTTGCTTATTGGGGTCATTATTTTATTGCTTGCCGAGATATTCCGCTATGGTTTTCAACTTCAACAAGAACAAGATTTAACTATTTAACAGCCATGCCTATCATAGTAAACGTGGACGTAATGATGGCGCGACGCAAAATGTCGCTGACCGAACTGGCAGAAAAAGTGGATATCACCATGGCCAATCTTTCAATTCTCAAAACCGGTAAAGCCAAGGCCATTCGTTTTTCGACTTTGGAAGCTATCTGCAAAGCCCTAAACTGCCAACCGGGGGATATTTTGGAGTATGTACCGTAGAAAACTTTCCGAAAGTCGGTGGGCTTTCGGAAAGTTAGTTTGTACCTTTGCGGCATGGATTCCCACTCTACTTCGATTTACAATCTTCAATTTTGGTTGCTGTGTGTGAGCAACTTCCTGTTTTCGGCCAGTTTTTCGATGATGATTCCCGAACTGCCCCAGTACCTTACCGACATGGGTGGACAGAAGTACATAGGGTATATCATCGCGCTTTTTACACTGACGGCAGGGCTGGCGCGCCCCTTCAGCGGCAAACTTACCGATACCGTAGGGCGCGTCCCTATCATGGCCTTTGGGAGTATCGTATGCTGTATTGGAGCGTTGTTTTACCCTTTTGTTCACGTAGTTTGGGGGTTTTTGTTGCTTCGATTGCTGCATGGTTTTTCTACGGGTACTAAACCTACGGCCACTTCGGCATACATAGCCGATATAGTCCCCGAAAACCGTCGAGGCGAGGCGGCCGGTATGTTGGGTATTTTTACGGCTACGGGTATGTCTATTGCGCCTACACTGGGTAGCTACCTTACGCTTTGGTTTGGTATCAATGTAATGTTTTATGTATCGGCGGCGTTTGCGCTTCTTTCTATTTTGATTTTGTTCAATATGAAAGAAACCCTCCCCAACCCGCAGCCTTTTCGGTGGAAGTTGCTCAAAATCAATCGAGAAGACATTTTCGAGCCGCGTGTGTTGGGGGCATTTATGGTCATGTTTTGTGTGTCGTTTGCATCGGGAGTTGTCTTGACGCTTATACCTGACTTGAGCCAAAAACTGGGGATTCAAAACAAAGGTTTATTTTTTACAGTCTATACCGTAGCCTCACTGATGGTACGGGTTTTTGCCAGCAAAGTGTCTGATTCACGCGGACGAGTACCGGTGATGCTATTTTCGGTACTTACATTGGCAGTAGGCATGAGTATTTTGGGCTTTACCCAATCGTTGGTGGGCTTTTGGCTTGCAGCGATTTTATTTGGCATCTCTTGGGGACTCAACACACCCACCATCACAGCTTGGACGATAGATTTGAGCCACCCCGACTACCGTGGGCGTGCCTTGGCTACCATG
This sequence comes from Runella sp., assembly GCA_046294665.1. Lineage (GTDB taxonomy): Bacteria > Bacteroidota > Bacteroidia > Cytophagales > Spirosomataceae > Runella. The sequence continues at coordinate 1,090 of JBKBKL010000061.1, read as the reverse complement.
TACATAGCCCTCGAAGCGGGCATTGGCGTAGGGGCATGGTGGTCGGGCTGGTGGTATGGTGGAGATGTACGGCAGATACCTTTTGCTTTTTATGTGTCAGCGGCGTTGGGGCTGTATTCGTTTGGCTATTTACTTTGGTGGAAAAATGCAAGAACTCAAAACGCTTATTAAAAAAGAAATCATGCTCGAATGGCGGCAACGCTACGCCCTCAACGGTATGGTACTTTATATCGTCAGTACGGTATTTGTGTGTTATTTGAGTTTTCGTACTCGCTCCAACCAACTCAATCCGCTTACGTGGAACACGCTTTTTTGGATTATTCTGCTTTTTACGGCGGTCAATGCCATCGCCAAAAGTTTTACCCAAGAGCGTGCAGGCCGTTTGCTTTATTACTATACATTGGCCAGTCCTCAAGGTATTATTTTGTCTAAAATCCTTTACAACTCTGCCTTGATGTTGGTACTTTCACTACTGGGTTTTGGATTTTATGCTTTTGTAATGGGCAACCCCGTAGGTGATATTACGATGTACTTGCTGGCTATCGTACTGGGCGGCATAGGCTTTGCCTCCTCGCTGACGATGGTGGCGGGCATAGCCTCCAAAGCCGAAAACAACGCCTCTTTGATGGCTATTTTGAGTTTTCCGGTCATCTTGCCGATGCTGCTGATGGTGATGAAACTCGCTAAAAATGCCCTCGACGGCCTCGACCGCTCGGCCAATACCGACGAAATCTTGGTTTTGTTGGCTTTAGATGCCATCGTAATCACTTTGTCCTTAATTTTGTTTCCTTATTTGTGGAGAAGTTGAGGGGGCTTGAGTATTGAGTTGTTTTTAACCGCTTTACCAAAACACCACATCACTATATCATCAAATCACCAAACGATTAAATCACTAAAGAATAAAAAATGAAATCTCACTGGTGGAAAATATTGGCCGTAGTGCTGCTTACTTACACTTTGTATTTTGGCCTGATGGGCGAAGTACCTCGTCGGGCCATTTTGAATGAGAGTATCCGCAACCTGTACTTTCATGTACCGATGTGGTTTTCGATGATTGCGATGTTGAGTATCGCTGTTTGGAATGCCGTCA
>JBKBKL010000060.1:0-22865 GCA_046294665.1 Runella sp. | reverse complement strand
GCCTTGACGTTTGGGAATCAGACGGTAGCGGGCAGTTACACGGTATTGGCGATAGATGCGGTGTCGGGTTGTAGTCGTCAGATGAGCAGTTCGGTGAGTGTAAGTGTAACCAACTGTCGGGTGGGAGCAGAGGAGTTGGGGGTATCACAGGTAGAGGGAGTAGAAGGCGACTGGGCGATGTTGCTGCCCAACCCTGTGGTGATTCATAGAGCGGAGTTGCGTGTGTTGGGTCAGCGGGGCAAGGAGGTAAGTTGGAAGCTGATAGACTTGCGCGGCAATGCCGTGTTGGGGGATATTTTTATGCCTAATTCTGACAATCACAGGGAAGCGATAGAGGTGAAGGGGGTGTCAGTGGGGACGTATATCCTTCAGGTGAGTAGTGAGCAGAAGCAAGCCAACATCAAGGTCATCAAAGGAAATTGATGTGCAAAACAGAAAAAGGATTTTGATATTCAAAATTTTGAAAACTTTTTCTCGTTACTTTGCAAAAAAGTATCAAGAATGCAGAAGATTATTTTTGTTTTGGTATTATGGGCAAACATTCAATATGTTTTTGCTCAAAAATTGGAAGGGGGTACAACCCAAACCGCCGAAGAAATCATTGCCAAGGCTGTTGAGGCAAGAGGGGGTAGTCAAAAACTCCAAAACCTCAAATCCGTAACTATGGAGGGTGTCGTCAATATAATGGGCATGGATATTCCGATGAAAAGTATCGTCATACACAAACGCGGAATGCGTAATGACATGGAAATCATGGGGGCAAAAATCACCATGGCCATAGACGGCGACAAAGGCTGGATAATCAATCCATTGCAAGGAGGAACAAGTGCTGTTGAAATGCCTGCCGAACAGCTACAATCAGCCTCCTCACAACTTGATTTGACGGGAGGTTTGCTCTCTTACAAAGAAAATGGGCTAACTCCCGAATACATTGGTAAAGAAACGGTGGACGGTACAGAGGCCTTCAAAGTCAAAATGACCATGAAAGACGGTACGGTCATTACCAATTTTTTCGATACCAAAACCTACTATCTTATCAAAACAGCAGGCAAAGTGTCGGCTCAAGGACAAACTTTCGATCTTGAAAACAAACTTTCCAACTATAAACTGGTAGAAGGAGTGGCATTCCCGCATACGATGGAGGCCAATAACCCTCAAGTTGGAGCTATGACGACCAACTTTACCAAAATTGAGGTCAATACTCCCATTGACGAGTCTATCTTTGTGATGCCCAAAAATTAAATATTGGTCTGAATTTTGTGATAACTTTGCCTGACAAGTCGCCGCGCTTGTCAGGTTTCATTTTTTAATATCTCCCAGCAACGTGAAAAAATTAGTATTGATTTCAATTTTCTCTTTCTCTTCTTTGGCCGGAGTATCGGCGCAAGGTATCAATTTCATTACCGACAATATCCGCCAAGCATTTGCTCAAGCACGCGCACAGCGAAAACCAGTGTTTATTGAGGTTTATTCCAAATCTTGCCACCATTGCGCGGCGATGGAACCTATCTTGAAAGACAAATCCGTAGGGGATTTTTACAACCAAAATTTTATTTCCTACAAACTCGAAGTGAGTACAGCCGATGTGCAAAACTTCCTCACTCCTAAGCGATTATATGCCCCTTCATTGCCTTTGTTTCTCTATTTCGACCCCAATGAAAACTTACTTCATTTTGCCATGAGCCAAGCACAAGTAGCTGAGGTCTTGAAACATGGCCAAACTGCTCTCAATCCTACCTTACGTGCTGCCAATTTCCGCAGTCGCTACGCAGCAGGAGAACGAAGTGAAGGGTTTATTTTTGACTTTGCCATGTATTGCCGAGTGATTTGTGATACTACGCTCAACATCAAACTTATGGACGAATACGCTCGTAGGATTGCACCAAATACATACAATAACCCCTCAAACTGGTTGGTTATTTCTAAATTATTGATGGACGTAGATAACCCTTTGGCGAAGCATTTTATTAGCAACATCGGCAGCTATCGTACAAAATACGACCCTAAAGAAGTAAAACTTATTGCCGAAAACTTAATCATGAGTTCGCTTTATAGTAGTCGCGGGCTGCAATATGATGCCCAGAAAATCCAACAGATTCGGAAATATTTGGTACAAATTGGAGTCAGTGCCGAATCTGCCAATGCCCGCACGGTTTTACCAGAAGTCAATTATTATTTTCGTAACCGCCAAACTCCCAAAGCAACTGCAAGAGCCGAAGATTATTTTAACAATACCAAAGCACAAATTTCGGACTATTTGTACATCATCAAACTCTTCAATAATCGTGCTACCGATGCCAGCTATGTATCTGCTGCTCAAAAATGGATAGCTAAAGCACAAACGCTCACTACTGCCAATAGCCCCGAAGCACAAGAATTAAAGCAAGAACAAGCAAAAATAAATGCTAAAAAATAGCTGGCGTAGATTTTATAACTGATGTTACGCTTCTCCGAAGCGTTTTATGTTTTACCTCAACACTACGACGGCTACAAATGTGGGGCTTCTCCGAAGCTTCATAACAGTATCCCCTAATCCTCGGAGAGGCGCAAGTTTTGTAGATAAAAAGCACCGCAAAATTCCCCCAATCCTCGGAGAGGCGCAAGTTTTGTAGAGAAAAGCACCCCAAAAGTCCCTCAAGCCTCGGAGAGGTGCAAGTTTTGTAGAGAAAAGCACCGTAAAATTCCCCCAATCCTCGGAGAGGCGCAAGTTTTGTAGAGAAAAGCACCCCAAAAGTCCCTCAAGCCTCAGAGAGGCGCAAGTTTTGTAGAGAAAAGCACCCCAAAAGTCCCTCAAGCCTCGGAGAGGCGCAAGTTTTGTAGAGAAAAGCACCCCAAAAGTACCTCAAGCCTCGGAGAGGCGCAAGTTTTGTAGAGAAAAACCATCTTCCAAAACGTAACTACCCAAATTTGGGTAACATCAGTTTGTAAGTAAAAATAATAAAAATAAAAAAGTCTAAGTGCTTTATAGTAAGACACTTAGACTCTCGATTTGTAGCGGGGAGCAGGATCGAACTGCCGACCTTAGGGTTATGAATCCTACGCTCTAACCATCTGAGCTACCCCGCCGTGTATTGATGGGTGCAAAAATAGGGCAAAAATTTTTATTGCCCAAACAGATTTTGAATAATTGTAGGAAGTTTCTATTTTGCCCCTTAGTATTCAAATCCTTCCTTTTGACACTTAAACCCAACTCCCCAAAGCAATGCAAAAATTTAAATATACCAACGAGTACGAACTACGAGCCTCCCCCAAAATGTTGTTTCCTTACATCAGCACTGCTTCGGGTCTCTCGCAATGGTTTTGCGAAAAAGTCAATGTAAAACCCGAACATAAATTTGATTTTGTATGGGACAAAGAAAGTCACATAGCCGAGCAGTCGTCTTTGAGGCTCAACAAAAGCGTCAAATTTGAATTTATCAATACCAGCGACAACAACCGCGACAATAATTACATCGAGTTCAAGATTGATGTCAGCGATTTGACCGGTACCACTTATTTGCGTATCACCGATTATTCGCCCAATACTGATACCCAAGAACTAAAAGATTTGTGGGACGGACTTATGGACAACCTTAAAGAAATTGTAGGAAGTTAGAACGTTGCCTTTGTACAGTACACAATACGCCATATTTTGACGTTATTTGTGCATGAAAAAGATTGATAAATTAGTTTTAGGTTCTTTTTTAGGCCCTTTTGTACTCACCTTGTGCGTGGTCATCTTCATTTTTTTGATGCGATTGATTTCGCAATACCTCAATGACCTCGTTGGCAAAGACATCGAATTTTTAAATTATCTTAAACTTTTGGGCTACTTTAGCCTCATCACTATTCCTATTGCCCTCCCTTTAGCAGTGTTACTTTCTTCGTTAATGACCTTCGGCAACTTAGGAGAATTTTTTGAACTGACCGCCATCAAAAGTGCAGGGATTTCGGCATGGCGTGCGATGCGTTCTGTCATGATTTTTGCGCTGGGCATCATGTTTTTCTCGTTTTGGTACAACAACGAAGTAGCCCCTTGGGCTAACCTCAAAGGCTACAGCTTACTTTATGACATCAAAACCGCCAAAGCCACGCTCAATATCAAAGAAGGAATTTTCTACAACGACCTGCCGGGCTATAACATTAAGGTAAACAAAAAATTTCCTGCGCCCAATGATCGGAGTCTTAAAGGGCTTGTCATTTATCGTCATCCTTCCAACGAATACAATGCCGGCAACCGTGAAGTAACCTTAGCCGACTCTGGCCTCATGTACACCATCAATAACCAAAGCTATCTTGTATTTGAACTTTACAATGGAAATCAATACACAGAAAGTGCCCAGACCAACAACTCTTACACCGCCACCGATAACAAACAGCTAACCCGCTCTGCCTTCGAGCATTACAAAATGGTAGTGAGTTTGGAGTCTTTTGGCCTCAAGCGTACCGACGAAACCCAGTTTCAGTACCATGAGTACATGAAAAATGCCGCAGAACTCAGAAAAGTGGCCGACTCACTCAAAAAAGAATACCAAAAAGCACGCGAGGGTTTGGTACCCCAAACCAAACAGTACTTTAGCTATGCTTTTCGGAATGAGTTTATCGCCCCTCAAACTGCCCCCAAATATGGCAAATGGGTGGACTCACTACTACAAAAACGTGCTCCCAAAACATTAGCCGAAAAAGAACAAATCGTAGCACAAGCCCTCAATCAGGCCCGAAATGTGAAAGGATACGTAGAAAGTAACAAAACGTACCTCACCGACAAAAGTAAAACTTGGTTTCGCTACGATTTAGAAATGCACCACAAATACACTCAAGCCGTATCGTGTTTTATCATGTTTTTGATAGGAGCACCGCTGGGGGCTATCATCAAAAAAGGAGGCTTTGGGCTACCGGTGTTGGTATCGGTTTTGTTTTTTATATTGTCTTATGTTCTCACGCTACAAGGCGACAAATGGGCCAAAGATGGTATTGTTTTGGTGCCGATTGGGGCATGGTTTTCCAATGTCATTTTGTTTTTAATAGCTCTTTATTTTACCGACCGCGCTATCAAAGATTCTCGTTTGTTTGACAAGGACATTTATATCATCTGGTACGAAAAAGCCCTCGAAAAATGGTATAAATACCGTAAAATCCCTGTAACATTGGCTGTAAAATAACATTTTAAAAAAATGGGCAACAAACTTTCATAGAAAGTTATGTACTTTTTCGTATCTTTGCACCCATTTTTAAATCAATTATTCATTTTAGTTTACTCATCTGAGGTTACAATTATGTATTTAACATCGGAAATCAAAAAAGACTTGTTCAAGAAATACGGCAAGTCAGAAACCGACACAGGTTCGCCCGAATCTCAAATTGCTTTGTTTACACATCGCATCAATTACTTGACAGGCCACCTCAAAACCCACAAGCACGACAATGCCACACGCTTGGGACTGTTGAAGTTAGTAGGAAAACGTAGAAGGTTACTTAATTATCTTCAAAAGAACGACATTGCCCGCTATCGTAGCATCATTGCCGAACTCGAAATCAGAAAGTAGAGTGATAGCCAAACAGGGAATTCGACATCAAGAATTCCCTGTTTGTGGTTTTTCCCCTTCTTATTACCATAGTGGGTAACCTGCATAGAGAGGTTAAATTTCCGCCTTTCAAAGTAGTAAATACACAAAGAGAAATTACCATTTACAAAATACTTGCCCAAAGGGGGCATCACGCGGTTTATTAATACTTCATACATGTTCAATATCATCACTCAGACTATCACCCTACCCGATGGTCGTATTATCACCCTCGAAACCGGAAAATTAGCCAGACAAGCACAAGGGTCGGTAGTACTTACTATGGGCAAAACGATGCTTTTGGCCACGGTTGTTTCCAATCCTGAAGCACGACCCGGCACCGATTTTTTGCCGCTATCGGTAGATTATCAAGAAAAATTTGCTTCAGCAGGGCGGATTCCTGGAAGTTTTCAAAAACGTGAAGGCAAGCTATCCGACCACGAAGTACTCGTGAGTCGTCTGGTAGATCGTGCTTTGCGGCCTATGTTTCCCGACGATTTTTATGCCGATACCCAAATCAACGTATTCCTCATTTCTGCCGATCCAGAAGTACAACCCGACGCACTGGCGGCTTTGGCGGCCTCGTCAGCTTTGATGATTACAGACATTCCTTTCAACGGCCCAATTTCGGAAGTAAGAGTGGCCAAAATTGAAGGCCAGTATGTCATCAATCCCACTACCACCCAACTCAAAAATGCTACTTTAGACTTAATCGTGGCTGCCTCCGAAAAAGATATTTGTATGGTAGAAGGAGAGATGTGCGAAGTATCGGAACAAGAAATGATAGAAGCCCTCAAGGCAGCCCATGAAGTTATCAAAATTCAGTGTGCTGCCCAGAAAGAGTTTGAGGCCAAAGCCGGAAAAACTGAAAAACGTGCTTTTGAATATGTAGTACACGATGAGGAACTTCGCGCTCAAGTACGCGCTGCTTGCTATGACAAAATCTATGAAGTAGCGCGTCAAGGTAATGCCAACAAACAACTGCGTAAAGAAGGTTTTAAGGCTATTATCAATGAGTATTTGGAGCAGTATAAAGAGGCTAATCCTGAAACTTACGACGAAAAGGCAAGCCTTATCAAAAGATATTACCATGATTTGGAGTGGGAAGCCTCAAGGCGTTTGGTACTCGACGAGCGCATTCGTTTAGACGGACGCGCCCTCGATCAAATTCGTCCTATCGCCTGCGAAGTTGATTATTTACCCAATACACATGGATCGGCACTTTTTACACGTGGCGAAACCCAATCACTCACGACCGTAACGCTCGGTACCAAGCTCGATGAGCAAATCATTGATACAGCCATGTATTATGGCTATGGGCGTTTTATGCTACATTATAACTTTCCCGGCTTTTCTACTGGCGAAGTGAAACCTAATCGCGGTCCGGGTCGTCGCGAAATCGGACATGGTAATTTGGCTCACCGATCGCTGCGAAAAGTTCTCCCTCCTGACGACGAAAACCCCTATACCATTCGTATCGTATCTGATATTTTGGAGTCTAATGGCTCCTCCTCGATGGCCACAGTATGTGCAGGTACACTTGCTTTAATGGATGCCGGTATTCAAATTAAAGCACCCGTAGCCGGTATTGCGATGGGGCTGATTACAGACGATACAGGTAAATATGCCGTTCTCTCTGATATTTTGGGCGATGAAGACCACCTCGGAGATATGGACTTCAAAGTAACAGGTACAGAAGCAGGCATCACAGCTTGCCAGATGGACTTGAAAGTAAATGGCCTCTCTTACGAAGTACTGGCCGAAGCATTAGAGCAAGCACGCCGTGGCCGGTTACATATTTTGGGAGAAATGAAAAAAGCCATTGCCGAAGTACGCCCCGACCTCAAGCCTCATGCCCCCCGTGCGGTAGTGATACAAATTGCACAAGACCAAATCGGAGGTGTAATCGGGCCGGGAGGTAAAATTGTGCAAGAAATTCAACGTGTTTCGGGTGCAACGATCAATATTGAAGAACGCGATGGTGCTGGCTTTGTGAGTGTATTTGCCACCAATGCCGAAAGTATGAACATAGCCGTAAGCCGCATCAAAGCTATCGTGGCTCTGCCTGAAGTAGGAGAGATTTATACTGGTATTGTCAAAACGATTCAACCATTTGGGGCATTTGTGGAGTTTTTGCCCGGTAAAGACGGTCTTTTACATATTTCCGAAATCAGCTGGGAACGCCTCGAAAGCATGGACGGTGTGCTACAAATGGGACAGGAAATCCAAGTGAAATTGCTCGAACATGACAAAAAAACTGGGAAGTACCGCCTCTCTCATAAAGTCCTCCTGCCTAAACCAGACGGTTTTGTAGAACGTCCTCCTCGCGAAGAGGGAGCAAATAGAGGCAACCGTGATAATCGCAATGAACGGGGCAATCGTCCGTTTGATAAGAACCGCAAGCCTCAATAAGTAGATTTTTGTTTTTTTAACTTAAAAACGCGAAAATAACCAACTTTTGTGGGGTTGTTTTCGTTACATACACAGCACTAAAAAGTAGTACCGCTAAGATAAATGAGACAGCTCAAAATCAGTAAGCAAATTACCAACCGCGAGAGCCAATCGCTCGACAAATACTTGCAGGAGATTGGAAAGGTGGATTTGCTCACTCCCGATGAAGAGGTAACGCTGGCACAAAGAATACGCGAAGGAGATCAGCAGGCATTGGAACGACTCACCAAAGCCAATCTCCGTTTTGTGGTTTCAGTAGCCAAGCAATACCAAAACCAAGGTCTTTCCCTCGGAGATCTAATCAATGAAGGCAATCTTGGCCTGATCAAAGCCGCCCAACGTTTCGACGAAACGCGGGGCTTTAAGTTTATTTCGTATGCCGTATGGTGGATTCGTCAGTCTATTTTGCAAGCACTGGCCGAGCAGTCGCGTATTGTGCGTCTGCCACTCAACCGCGTAGGCTCCTTAAATAAAATCTCCAAAACTTTCTCCGACCTCGAACAGAAATTTGAGCGGGAACCATCGCCCGAGGAGTTGGCGGCAGTACTCGAAATCTCTGCCAGTGAGGTGGTAGATACCCTCAAAATATCAGGTAGGCACGTGTCTATGGACGCACCATTCGTACAAGGCGAAGAAAACAGCCTCTTAGATGTACTCGAAAATGACCTTGAGGAGAAGCCAGACCAAGGACTCATCAATGATTCACTGCGTAAAGAAGTGGCTCGCGCCCTCTCTACACTCACTCAGCGTGAGTCTGACGTGATAGCATTGTACTTCGGTCTGAATGGCGAACACCCCATGACACTCGAAGAAATCGGGGAGAAATTCAACCTTACTCGTGAGCGGGTACGTCAAATCAAAGAAAAAGCGATACGGCGTTTGCGTCATACCTCGCGTAGCAAAGCCCTCAAAACTTATCTGGGCTAAACTTTATCAAAGTCCTCAAATTATCAGTAAGCCGTCTGTAAAGACGGCTTTTTTGTTTTTTACTTTCATATTTAAACCTCATAGGTTTGCAAAAAATTAGCTATGTAACCCATTGATAAACAAATGAAACCTATGAGGTTTTTTCGCAAATCAATTTTGAACGAGTATAGAATGATGCTATCACATCTAATCCTCAAATACCTCTGTTTTATGCTGTTGTGGCAAAGTTGTAAACCAACAGCCGCGCCTGTCTATCAACAACCCAAAATGCGGGGAGTCAATTTAGTAGCTCCACCCAAACGTATTGATTCAGAGGCGTTTGTGCCTATTCGCCAAGTCAATGCCGAATGGGTGGCTGTGATACCTTATGGATTTTGTCGCCCCGACCAGCCTCATTTTCGTTTTGAGCATCACGGACAATGGTGGGGCGAAACAAAAACGGGTGTCATAGAAACGATACTACTGGCTCGCAAAAATGGACATAAAATCATGCTCAAACCCCATGTATGGGTAGGAGGAGGGAGTTATACAGGTGATTTTGACCTCAAAACGGAATCGCAATGGCAGATTTTTGAAAAAGACTTTAGCCGTTATATCATCACGTATGCCAAGATGGCCGATTCGCTCGATGTGGAGCTTTTTTGTATAGCTACCGAAATGGACAACTTCATACGCAAACGTACTCCCTTTTGGAAGGCATTGATTAAGCAAGTACGAACGATTTACAAAGGTCCTTTGACTTATGCCGACAACTGGAATCATTATGACAAAAATCCACTTTGGGGCGATTTGGATTTGATAGGGGTTGATGCTTATTTCCCACTTTCGGCAGAAAACCAGCCTTCTATAACCGATCTACAAAAAGGATGGCGACCTCATTTGAGAGATTTAGAAAAATTTGCGGCCCAATGGCAAAAACCCATTTTGTTTACGGAGTTTGGCTATCGAAGTACAGATTTTTCAACCCATAAACCGTGGGAATCTTACCAGCAGCTACCCGAAAATCAGCAGTTGCAGGCAGATGCTTACCGTGCTTTTTTCAAAGAAGTTTGGCCTCAAAAATGGCTGGCTGGAGCTTTTGTATGGAAATGGTTTTTACAAAAAAATATTGGAGAGGGCTATCGTGGCGATAATTTTACTCCACAAGGCAAAATGGCTCAAAGTGTATTGGCCGATTCGTTTCGGAGGGCAAAAGATTCAAAATAAATTAAAAAAGCTGCCTATTGAGGCAGCTTTTTCGTCTTTCAAATTTGCTAAAGTTTATCGGCGATTAGCTCTCCAAGCATTGAAGTCCACCATATTGACTTGCCCACGAATCTCACCACCACGGTTAGTAGCTGTGTGTAAATTGACGTACAATAGTCCTGAAAACAATAAGTTTTCTTGCTGTTGATTGAGTGTCCAGCTACCAGAAATAGGAGAAGTAAGGGTACGACCTAAGTCGAAAACTATTGGGCCATTTTCAAAACTTTGACCACTATGAAAATGTCCTGCAATAGGAGTAAGACCGCTATGAGTAATGGTATAGGTAAGGATTTTAGTATTTTTATTATATATACCCTCCATTCTTCCCGAAGCACTGGTAGTAACTGGGGGAACTTCGTTTTGGCCGTTGAGAGTAGCCTCAAACTTCACTTCAGGATTGGTATGCGGCCCTACTTCTTTACAACCAAACATGACTGCAATCACAAAAAGGGCTGCTAAAAAGGGTAAAGTTCTTGTAAGATTCTTCATGGATTTTTGCGGATTAGTTTTGTTTGAATGCAATAATACAGGTTTGTAAGACAATATCCAATAGTTGAAGGCTAAAAAATCAGTTACTCAATCGGCCATACATCGAGCCGTCGTACATAAAAGGGTTGGTCTTGCCACCATACACGTAGCCATTGGTCTGACTGCCCGATGATAGCGACCTTGTTGCCTTCTCGAATAGATTTGACAACAGGGGCAGCCGATGAGGGGGCTTCGCGTAGGTGGGTGTAGGTTTTGTTGATAATGCCAATTTGGTAAGAGGCAGGAAGGTTGAGCAAAGCCAATAAAGCGATGAAGTATATAAAAACTGTCCATTTGTGGCGTTTTCGTATTGCCTCACCGCGATTTTGTTTGTAAATGATGACCCCAAAAGCGTACAACCCTATGAGCAATAAAAAGAGCGTGAGGTAAACGGAATATTGCCTAAAAAAGAGAAATACAAAACTAAAATCATCTAATTCGTATCCTTCCAATGCATGATTGACCGCTATTTCGTTGATTTTATTGAGGATATTCTGACGAGGCTGGCGATTGTAAATAATACTCAAATAATAGAGTGCTCGAGCGTAGTGGTTTTGTTGCTCGTTGATAAACGCTAATTTATAATAAATAGGCAATGCGATGATACTGACTCCTGTGCGTTGTCGTAAGAATTTTTCATAGATCATACCTGCTTCGCGGTATTTACCATGCAAAAAGAGTGAATCGGCAGCTTGCAGATTGATGATTTGGGCAGATACGACTTTGGATACGCCTATCGTGAGGACAATCGCTGTGAGCCAAATGTGTATTTTTTTTGGGGAAAATAGCCTCCTCATGGTCTATCATACTCAATTATTCAACTTGACAAAGCCCCCATCAATCAAATAATCACAACCAGTGATGAAAGCCGCTTCGTCGGAGCAAAGATACAAAGCCAAAGCCGCAATTTCTTCGGGCTTGGCCATGCGCCCTAGGGGCTGGGTTTTGGAGAGTTTTTCAAACATCTCTGCTTGGCGGTCGGGGTAGTTTTTGGCAATGAAGCCATCTACAAAAGGTGTGTGTACCCGTGCCGGCGAGAGGCTGTTGCAGCGAATACCATCGGCCAAATAATCTTTGGCTACCGATAGGGTCATAGCCAACACAGCCCCTTTGCTGGTAGAATACGCAAAGCGGTCAGGAATCCCCACCGTCGCTGCAATAGAGGCCGTATTGAGTATCACTCCTCCCCCTGCTGACTGAAAATGCGGCACTACGGCAAAGATACAGTTGTACATACCTTTCACATTGACATTGAGGATACGCTCGAAATCTTCTTCGGAAGTAGTATGCGCTTTACCGATGTGGGCGATACCGGCATTATTGACCAAAATATGTATCTGATGCCTTGCTGCGATGGTGTTTACAAGGGCTACTACGTCTTTTTGTTGGGATACATCTACCCCGTGGGCTTCGGCCTTCCAGCCTTCGGCTGAGAGTGCATCAGCTACGCTTTGGGCTTGGGCTACGTTGAGTTCGAGTATGTGTACGTGCGCTCCCTGACGCGCAAACAACTGCGTAATGGCCAAACCGATACCACTGGCCCCCCCCGTAATGAGTGCTGTTTTTTGAGAAAGTGAAAACATATAGCAAGATTAAGGTGATTTTCAAGATTCACAAGATTTGATTTCTTGATTTTCAATGATTTATAAAGCAAAAAATTGCAAAGTAATCGCAGTACTGAATCATCGTAGCCAAAAACCATTGTAATTGATTGATTTTAAATCCATCAAGTTTTGCGTATAGAGTTCAAAAGTAGGTCTTTTGTAGCAAAGCAAAGCCAAAGGTATTGATTGTTTTACTCACTTTTGTTGAATATATGCTGCTCATAGATGTACACTTAGACTTGGCAATGAACGCTCTCGAATACAATCGCGACTACACCCAAACCATAGAAACCCTCCGTAGTCGTGAGCAAGGGCTGACCGACAAACGCGATCGAGGTAAGGGGACGGTATCGCTACCGGCCTTGAGAGAGGCGCAAGTAGGCATCGTAGTAGCTACCCAGTTGGCGCGCTATGCCGCTCCCAACGATGCTCACACGGGCTGGCAGTCGCCGGCACAGGCATGGGCCATGACCCAAGCCCAGCGTACTTGGTACCAAACCATGGAAGACATGGGCGAAATGAAGCTCATCTCCGACTGGCCGTCATTGAAACATCACCTTGAGGTTTGGCAAGACCTTACCCTTTTTGAAGTCAAAAAACCGATTGGGTATATTCTCTCACTCGAAGGGGCTGACTCGCTCATCAACATATCATACTTAGAAAAAGCCTACGCCTACGGCCTTCGGGTCGTCGGGCCGGCTTGGTATGGGGCGGGGCGGTACGCAGGCGGCACGGGTACTACGGAGGGTTTCACAGCAGCAGGGCGAGATTTGCTCTACGAAATGGACGCACTGGGCATGATTCTCGATGTTACTCACCTGACCGACAAAGGTTTTGAGGAAGCGATGGCTTTGTTCAAAGGGCCTGTTTGGGCCAGTCATCACAACTGCCGTGCGCTGGTGCCACACCAACGACAACTCTCCGACGACCAAATCAGACAACTCACCGAGCGAGGGGCAGTCATCGGGGGGGCATTAGATGCGTGGATGCTTGCGGAGGGCTTTGTGCAGCGGCAGTCTGACCCACAAGATTTTGGGGTAACAATGGAAAAACTCATAGACCACTGGGATCATATCTGCCAGCTTACAGGCAATAGCCTCCATGTAGCCTTTGGGACAGATTTAGACGGTATGTTTGGCCGTGAGCAGTCGCCTTATGATTTAGAGAGCATCGCCGATTTGCCCAAATACCAATCATTACTTCAAAAAAGAGGCTATACCCAAGACGATATCGAAAATATTTTTCATAAAAACTGGTTGCGTTTTTTACAGAAAGCATGGGGCGGTTAAAATAATCAATTTAGGCGGGGAGCAAAATCTTCTACAGATTTTTTGAGTGATCTTATGACGCAATATCACTTACAATTTCTCCTCTCCCCAAATTCTAATCTCATTTTAATCAATTTTATGATGATTTATGATTTTAGATATATATTATTGTAAATAAAATATAAACATTCCACTCATTTGCTATGAAATACAGTACCTACAAACAGCTATGGGTTTGGTGGTTGCCTTGTGTAGCTTTGGCCAAAGACCCCTCCCCTCACAAAACCAATGTCGGCCTTCCCATAGTGAATGGTACGGTGGTGTCTTCGCCTACTATTTTCCCTTACCAAGTCCTGATTACAGGTTCAAATGATGGCGGGGGTACGCTCGTATCCAGCCGATGGGTGCTGACGGCAGCCCATATTGCCAACTCCAACATGCAGTTGTACGCAGGCGTAGTCAATAGAAATAACCTACCTTCGGGGCAGTTGAGGAGCTACAAACAACATCGCCATCATCCCAGCTACAACGCGCCAACCTCAGCAATCCCCTGCATGATGTCGCACTTGTAGAAGTCAATGATGCTTTTACATTCAATGCAAACGTATCGGCGGTGAAGTTGGCCAGCAACCACAATCAAAACCTATGGAATATAGGCCAAACGCCGACGGTATCGGGGTTTGGAAGAACCACCACCAACGGTGCATTGTCGAATGAATTGAGGCGTGTTGATGTACAAATTACTCAAGTGGACGACACCAACCACAAAATCAGAGCGGGCGGTAACAAAGGCAACGATGCCTGCCAAGGTGACAGTGGACTGAGCTTCACTACTTCCCACAGCGGTACCAATGGGGGGAAAGGGATAATCACACTGACGGTCAATACCCCTTCTGGCACGTTCGCACACCACAAAGAGGTGTGGGTAGGCAGGCCCAGTGATATTGCCATCACTACCGACGGCACTTTCAGTATCAATGGCAATTTTACCTCTATCTGTCGTAGTATTGGGTATTGCATGACCTCCAGAGCAGATGCCGTCTTAAACATCAATTCAAACTCGCCGTCAATTCAAGATATACCACTTCCTAAACGTGAAAAAACTATCTCTACAGTTGATGCTTTTTCATATTCGGGTTGGCCCAGTTTCAACTCTTTTTTCAACACGAGTACAGTGAAAGTTTCCAATGACCGTGCGTGTTTTGGAACAAACAACACAGGGTCGTATTTTCTGACCATAACCGCCAGCAATACTTGTGGTACCAACGGGCGGAGTATAGCAGTGCAGGTCAATAACTGTGGCTTACGGATTTTTCCCAATCCAGCCAAAGAAGTCGTTTTTATAGAATTTGAATCTCCCGACAAGATAGAAAGCCTCCCAAGCCTAATAGAGATAGTAGAAGAAAAGACTCACCAAGTAGTGAGAGTGAAAGATCTGAAAGCACTCAAAGAGAAAAATAGTACCCAAGTGGTTTCAAAAGTAGTCTTTGAAGTAGCAGATTTGGCTCGTGGTACGTATTATGTACAGGCTACATTTGATCAAAACGGCAAAGAAGAAAGACAAACTTACAGACTCATTTTAACTGATTGAACCATGAAAAATCTCACGAAAACCAGCGTATTGTTGTGTGTGTGTGGTATTGCACTCATATTGGGCTGTAAGAAAGACGAGGTAGATCCCGTAGATAAACTCATGGGGTTGTACCAAAGTGGTTTGATTCCTGTAGGATATATTCCAAGACATAACCCAGGCTTCCGAATGAGGTTAAGAAAGACAGAAAACGGCTTCGTTCATGTAACTGCTTTTGGCGTGGTTTATGGCAGAGTACCAGATCCAAATCCTAATTTAGGGATAAGAAGTTTAGTAGGAGATTTTGAATTTCCCAAATGCAAGATTGTTTTTATAGATACTACTGGCGCAAACTTCCGTGCTGTACCATTTGCTGCATTGATTGATACGGAAAAGAACAGGGAATTGGGTCAAATTAGATATTGGTTTGGTGATCCCAATGGTGTAAAAACAGAATACTACAACCTGATGGTTAATTTTTTTGTCAATGATTCTGCCAGAGTGAATAGATTTGTGTATAAGTGGACGAATTATTGAAAGTTTACTACGCATCAGAGCTTCACGATTGAATCATGAAAAAGCTCATGAAAACCAGCGTATTGTTGTGTATGTGTACTATTGTACTCTTATGATATACACAATGACATTACAACTCCTCAATCTCTTTCAAATAATATTCAGCTTGGTTGAGCAGGGCTTGCTTGTCGGTGGTTGGCATCTTATTTAGGATTTGGTACATCATGCCGATACGTGGATTTCGCTCCAATAGTGGGCGATTACGCTCGTAAAAATGCCAGTAAAGACTATTGAAAGGGCAGGCTTTTGGCCCTATTTTCTGCTTCTTATCATAAAAGCAGGTAGCGCAGTAGTTGCTCATCTTGTCAATATAATTGGCCGAAGATACGTAAGGCTTGCTTCCCACGATGCCACCATCAGCAAACTGACTCATACCGCGTGTATTGGTGATTTCGACCCACTCTATGGCATCAATATAAATCCCCAAATACCACTGATCTACCTCGTCGGGGTGGATGCCCGCCAGTAGGGCGAAGTTGCCTGTAACCATCAGCCGCTGGATATGGTGCGCGTAGGCATATTCCAAACTTTGACCGATAGCATAAGCAAGGCAGTTCATACGGGTCTGACCCGTCCAAAACCAAGAGGGTAAGGGAGCAGTATGCCCAAAAAAATTGAGCGAGGCATACTGCGGCATTTGCGCCCAGTAAATCCCACGCACATACTCGCGCCAGCCCAAGATTTGACGTACAAAGCCCTCGCATTGTTCTACACTCACTCGTTCGGGGTGTTTTTGCCAGTAGGCGATGGCGGCATGGACTACTTCTTGGGGGCTTATCATTTTGGTATTGAGGCCAAAGGAGAGTTTGGAATGAAAAAGCACCCAGTGCTGGCTGTGCATGGCATCTTGGTAATCGCCAAAGTGTGGGAAGAGGTAACGCAAAAAAAACGCAAGGGCTTCGAGGCATTGCTTGCGAGTGGTAGGCCACGGAAAACGCTCGGCAAGGCTACGACCAAAGCACGATACACCCGCTTTTTGTATCTCTCTTTCAATCTCCCGATAATCGTGTGCGCATTGATGTATCGGAATTTGGGAAGGCTGGCCTTTGAAGGGCTTACGATTGCTGCCGTCGTAGTTCCATTGGCCACCGATAGGCTCGCTACCGTTCATCATCACGTTGTGTTTTTTTCGCATGGTTCGATAAAACGTTTCCATGAGGTACGTTTTCTTGCCGCGAAACATCTCCGCCAGTTCGTAGCGAGAAGTATAAAAATGCTCGGTATCATAGACTTGATGCGAAATCGGGAGGTTTTGGCAGTAGGTTTTCAACTGTGCGTCAAGGCGGTACTCGTCTGGGAGTTGGTACTCAAAATGCTCAATTTGATGTTGGCTTATCAACCATTCCAAATTTTTGGTGAGCGACTGGCGGTTTTGGGGGTCGTTGATGCGTAAGTGAACCACCCGATGCCCCTTTTTTTGGAGAAAACGAGCAAAATTGTACATGGCCGCAAAGAAACCGATGATTTTTTGGAGATGGTGGCGCACGTAGTCGGTTTCTTGGCGCATTTCCATCAAGACGTAAAGCACTTCGTCGTCGGGCTGCTGATACCAACTGTGCCGGTAGTTGAGTTGGTCGCCGAGAATGAGTCTAAGGGTTTTCAAGGCAGGATTTTGTTTCGGTTTTGACGGCAGCGGTCGCTGCAATATTTCACCTCTTCCCAGACCTTTTCCCATTTTTTGCGCCAAGCGAATGGCCGCCCACACACTAAGCAGGTTTTGGTAGGAAGATTTGATTTTTTAACGTTTTTCATCGGTGTTTTGGCTAACTACCCTTCGATTTTTTGGCTATTTTGTTGAGGCTGATTGTACGCTGACGACTGCAATGAAAGCGGTCTATTTGTTCAGAGCGAAGGAGGGCGTGTTTGGTACTTCGCCCCGACATACGCTTGCGCCACATCTCGAAGCTACTGCGTTTCATGGTGTTACGCATCAGTGCAATTACCTCTTTTTCGGACAATCCAAACTGCGCCTCGATAGCCTCAAAAGGAGTACGGTCTTCCCAAGCCATCTGTACGATACGGTCTATGTCTTGGTCAGAAAGGTGGATTTTGGTCATGGAGGGTATTTAAAAGGTGTATTACTTTTTTTGAAACAAAGTACAAGTCAAGAAGTTTTGAATGAACAACCTTATTTTTGCAGAAACGTACTTCCAAAAATCTATGAATGTTATTTCCAAAAGTCCTATCCGAATCGTAACGGCGGCCAGTTTATTTGATGGCCACGATGCCGCCATCAATATCATGCGCCGACTCATGCAAGCAGCAGGTGCCGAAGTGATACATTTGGGGCACAACCGCTCCGTGCAAGAAATCATAGACTGTGCTATTCAAGAAGATGTGCAGGCCATAGCTGTTACGAGTTATCAAGGGGGGCATTTGGAGTTTTTCAAGTATATGTACGACTTGCTCCAAGAGCGAGGGACGGGTCATATTCGGATTTTTGGCGGCGGCGGTGGTACGATTCTCCCCTCCGAAATCGAAGAATTGCACGCTTACGGCATTGCACGCATCTATTCCCCCGACGACGGGCGCGCCATGGGGCTGGAAGGCATGATCAACGATCTCTTGAGCCGCTGCCTACCGCTTGCGCTAAATCAAGAAATAGAAGTCGAAAAACTTACGCCCCGAAGTCATGACCAAATCGCAAGGCTGATCAGTATTGCCGAAAACACGCCCGATGTTTTTCTAAAAAAATACAAACCCCAACTTTCGCAATCTTCTACCGTAGTGTTGGGCATCACGGGTACAGGTGGGGCCGGAAAATCTTCGCTGGTGGACGAGTTGGTGCGTCGGTTTTTGTTGGATTTTGAAGATAAAACATTGGCTGTCATTTCGATAGACCCTTCCAAACGTAAATCGGGTGGGGCATTGCTGGGCGACCGTATCCGCATGAACTCACTGCACCCAGCTATCTCAAAGGGGCGAGTGTATATGCGGTCGTTGGCTACGCGCCAGTCCAATTTGGCTTTGAGCAGGCACGTACAAGAAGCCATTGATATTTGTAAAGCAGCAGGTTTTGATTTGGTAATCATCGAAACCTCCGGCATTGGCCAGTCTGACACCGAAATCACCGCCCATGCCGACTTATCGCTGTATGTGATGACGGCAGAATATGGCGCCGCTACCCAGTTAGAAAAAATAGATATGCTCGATTTTGCCGATGTCATCGCTATCAACAAATTTGATAAACGTGGCTCACTCGATGCCCTACGTGATGTACGCAAGCAGTACCGACGCAATCATAACCTCTGGGACACCCCCGACGACCAACTGCCCATCGTAGGGACTCGTGCCAATGTTTTCAACGATTATGGCATGAACCAACTTTATCGTATTCTCATGCAGCGTGTCGAGCAGAAAGCAGACGTACAAAATACATGGACGCAAGGGAAACTGATGAAAGCTGGGTTTTATGAATCCAACATTTCGCAGTTTTTGTCGCAAGCCATTATCCCACCTGATAGGGTGAGATATTTGGCCGAAATCGTTGAAAATGCGAGAAATTATGATGCCTTTGTCGAAGAACAAAGTACTATAGCCAGCAAACTTTATCGGCTCAAAGGGGCATGGGCCGAACTACACGAAGAACAAAAATCGTCTTTGACGCAAATCATAGAAAATCTTGAGAAACAACTGCATCACGAAGTACGGAGTTTGATAGACCAATGGCCGAGTATAGTCGAAAAGTACCGAGCGGAGTTTTATGAGTACCGAGTGAGAGATAAGGTCATCAGACAACCGCTATGGGTCCAAACGCTTTCGCATCTCAAAGTCCCCAAAATCGCCTTGCCCAGATACCGCGACTGGGGGGATATTGTCCGCTGGCAACTGACCGAAAATGTACCCGGCGAGTTTCCCTACACCGCAGGCGTATTTCCACTCAAGCGCGAGGGCGAAGACCCAACCCGAATGTTTGCAGGCGAAGGCCGCCCCGAGCGCACCAACAGACGTTTTCATTATTTGTCGAAAAATATGCCAGCCAAACGCCTATCAACGGCATTTGATTCTGTTACTCTCTACGGCGAAGACCCCGACTTACGGCCCGATATTTATGGTAAAATCGGCAATTCGGGCGTGAGCGTCTGTACCCTCGACGATGCCAAAATACTGTACAGCGGCTTCGATCTTTGCGACCCCAACACCTCCGTTTCGATGACAATCAACGGCCCTGCCCCGATAGTTTTGGCTTTTTTTCTCAATGCCGCCATTGACCAGCAATGTGAAAGATATATGCCCCCCCGCCCCGAGGGGGAGCCAAATTCTAACGAAAATACTTTTTCTGAAAATTGGCAAGGAATGTTGGGAACTACCGGTGATAAGGTTTTGCCGCCGGAAGTGTATCAAAAAATCAAAGCCGATACCCTGCGCCAAGTGCGTGGTACGGTGCAGGCTGATATTTTGAAAGAAGACCAAGCCCAAAATACTTGTATTTTCAGTACCGAATTTGCCCTTCGCCTCATGGGCGATATTCAGGAGTATTTCATCAAAAATCAAGTGCGCAATTTTTACTCTGTTTCGATTTCGGGCTATCATATTGCCGAAGCGGGAGCCAATCCTATTTCACAGTTGGCTTTTACGCTGTCCAATGGCTTTACGTTTGTGGAGTACTACCTAAGTCGAGGTATGCACATAGACGACTTTGCGCCCAATCTCTCTTTTTTCTTCTCCAATGGCATGGATCCCGAATACACCGTACTGGGGCGTGTGGCGAGGCGCATTTGGGCCAAAGCCATGAAATATAAGTATAAAGCCAACGAACGCAGCCAAAAACTCAAGTACCATATACAGACTTCGGGTCGCAGTCTTCATGCTCAAGAGATAGCATTCAATGATATTCGGACTACGTTGCAAGCCCTCTTGGCTTTGTACGACAACTGCAACTCACTCCATACCAACGCCTACGATGAGGCCATCACGACCCCTACCGAAGAAAGTGTACGTAGAGCAATGGCCATCCAACTCATCATCAATAAAGAATTTGGACTGACCAAAAACGAAAACCCATTGCAAGGGTCATTCGTAGTAGAGGAATTGACCGACTTGGTCGAAGAGGCTGTTTATCAGGAGTTTTTGAGCCTCAATGAGCGCGGAGGCGTACTGGGTGCTATGGAGCGAATGTACCAGCGCAGCAAAATCCAAGAAGAATCCATGTACTACGAAACCCAAAAACACACAGGAGCCTTACCAATCGTAGGGGTCAATACTTTCTTGGACAGCGAAGGGTCGCCTACGATTGTACCTTCTGAAGTGATTCGTTCTACCGAAGAAGAAAAGCAATTAGCGGTACAACTCAAAAATGAATTTGTAGAAAAAAATAAACAAGCAGCCCGACAGGCTATCGAGGCACTTCAACAAGCGGCTTTACAAAATCAAAATATCTTTGAGCAAATCATGGAAGCGGCCAAAGTATGCACACTTGGGCAAATCTCAAATGCACTTTACGAAGTGGGTGGGCAATACCGTAGAAATATGTAGCAACGTCCCAACAGGACGTTGCTACCATAGAATGACTTAGAAAAACAACCCAAAGGTAGCAATCGCATTGATGCTGCTGCTATTGATTTGGGCCGAGAAATAATCGTTGGGGTTGTTGAGTTGATAAGGCGCAAAAGCATCTTTGCCTTGCAAAAACGTACCTGCCAAGTCTATGAAAAAGCGTTCGCTTCGGTATCCTACCCCTCCCGATACCAAAAAGCGCGAGCGGTCTAAGCGACCATCTACATTGAAATTTTGGCTGTAAATATTAGGTAAAAAACCAACGCCAGCCCTTACACGATAATTGCCCAAGCGGGCTTCTCCGCCCGCACGCAGATTGACGACATTATTGAATGATGTTTGTGCCAAGCGGCGGTTATTGGCCCTGAACTGATTATCACTGGGTGTACTGGCCGACATTCCTCGAAAGCCTACGTATTCGGCACTGGCAGTGATAAACCCTTTCTTGCCAAAGAAAAACGTAGCTCCACCACTGGCACGCATCGGTGTACGCATCGTATATTCAAAATCGAAAGGTTCGAGTCTGACGCGGTCGGTCGGTAGAATATCGAAGGCTTGCTGGCCTTGAGCGTTGGTTACGGGGCGGCCATTGGAGTCAAAAATGGGTACGCGGTTGTTGAGTACATTCACACCCAGTTCTTCTTCATAGACCATTTGCATATTGCTCCAAGTAGGGCTTTGAATTGTTACGCCCACTTGTACAAAATCGCTGGGCTTGTAAATAGCCCCTGCAGCTAAATAAATCCCGCTTCCATTGAGGGTAATATCTTCGCGGTAATCAAGCCCACGAAAAGCTCCCCCGTTGATGAATCGCTCTTGATAATTGTGCCGACGGACAAAGGTGTGCCGTGTAAAACCTCCCGAAATACCGATGTAGAGCTTGTCGGCGTAATTGCCGGCATACGCAAACGACCACTGCGAAGAGGTGCCTGTAAGTTCTACCGAACCCGCTTGTTCAAAAGCGGCTCTTGCCAACGGTACCGGACGACGATAGGGGCCGTTGTTGGAAAGGGCATCTATTTGATACAAATTGAAAAAAGCAGATTCAATCGAAAGAGGCCTTCCTCGGTTGTAGTCTGCTTCCAGTGTGGATACGGGGACATTGCCTGCCAATTCGACTATATCGTCTATCATCGAACTGCGATTATTGGTTCCTGCGTATCGAAACTGATTATTAAGATTGACTTGGCGCGAATAGCTGATACCGAGTGCAGTACGCCGCCATTCGCGGTTGTAGCTTTGAGGATTACCAGCCAAGATGAGCGAAAATTGCGAGATATTTGGGTGATTTCTTTGGTCATTCGTGCTGTTGCCGATATAGTTGGCTTCATTTCTGATGGTGTAGAAGGTAGGACTAATACTTATTTCGGAGCGATTGAAAAAGGCGATACCTGCGGGGTTGCCGGCGATATTGCTAGCATCAGCACCGAGGGCTGTATGGTTGCCTCCTACTCCTTGAAAACGAGCTGTACCATTTTGGGAAAAATCAGAAAACTGTGCAGTAGTATTGGTGTAAAGGCGGCTTTGGGCGTAAGCGTGAGAGAGCATCATTCCTAATGCGACTCCCCATACGAGGTGATTTGTTTTCATGCTAATTGAAATAAAAATGTTGAAAGTACATTTATAAACCACTAAAAAACCCCGCCACTCAACCATA
>JBKBKL010000059.1:0-23468 GCA_046294665.1 Runella sp. | reverse complement strand
AGAAAATATCAAATTATCTGTACAAAATTTTGCTCTGATATTTGATATTTTCAAACCCAATGAAGCTACTTTATGCAAGGCGTTAGACATTCACCTCCTCTACCAATATTCATTTTACGATAGTTTGATTTTAGCCTCTGCTTTAGAATGTGGCTGTGAGGTGTTGTATAGCGAAGACTTAAATCACGGTCAAACATTAGAGGGTCTTCAAATTATCAATCCTTTCTTAAATCTGTAATTTACCGCAAGCAAGAATCTTGTGATTTTTTTAGACTAAAATGCACAAAAATTTTAAAGGAATCGAAAAAACAGTATTTGGTCGAGGAAGTTTCGACCAGCTTGGCGACATCATCGCCCCACACCGCAGCCAAAACAACGGCTACATGGTTTTTATTGTAGATCATTTTTTCAAAGGGAAAGCGTTAGAAAAAAGACTACCAGCACAGCCCGAAGATACGATATACTTCATTGATGTAGATCCTCATGAACCTACTACCGAGCAAGTGGACAACCTCCGCGATGAGATTTTGGCTACCAAAGGATTGCCTTCGGGTATCATAGGCATCGGCGGAGGAGCTATTATGGATATTGCCAAATGTGTATCGCTCATGGTAACCAACGAAGGCTCGTCCCAACTTTACCAAGGGCTAAACCTCATCAAAGTACCCGGCATCTATCACGTAGGCGTACCGACCATTTCGGGCACAGGAGCAGAAGTTTCGATGACGGCCGTACTTACCGGCCCCGAAAAAAAATTAGGCTTAAAATGTGAATGGACAGTTTTCAACCAAATCGTACTCGACCCTGACCTACTCGCTACCGTACCCCGCGACTGGTGGTTTTATGTAGGTATGGATACGTATATTCACTGCATTGAGTCAGAAAACGGCCAGTTCAACAATGCCTATTCTCATGCTTTTGCCGAGCAGTCGCTCAAACTCTGCCGTGAGATTTATTTGGGAGATACAAGTGGTCAAACCCCCGAAAACGACGAAAAACTCATGGTTGCCTCGCTCATGGGTGGTTTGAGTTTGACGTATTCGGAAGTGGGTATTTGCCATGCTTTGAGTTATGGGCTTTCCAAAATTTTGGGCATGAGGCATTGCTACGCCAACTGCGTCGCTTTCAATCATTTGGAGGACTTTTATCCCGAGGGAGTTGCGGAGTTTAAGCAAATGGTGGCCAAGCACCAAATCGCCCTCCCCCAAAATCTGGCTAAGGACTGGACCGATGCCCAAATCAAAGCCATGGCCGAAGTGTCCTACCGCCTCGACCACATGTGGAACCACGCCATAGGCTACGATTGGAAAACCAAAATCTCGCTCCAAGACATCGAGGCATTGTTTAGAAGATTGTAGTTCACTTGATAGCGCGAGGTTCTGACGGTTCACTGTTGCGGCCTGATGATTCGCGTTTGAAACGCGAGTCCCCATATTAGTTTGCGTTTGAAACGCAAACTATCAAGTTTTTTTCCGAGCCTACCGATATTCAACCTCTCATGAAGTAAAATAGGACAGTGAACACGATTATACTGAAATACAAAAAGGCGTAAAACAAATTTTACGCCTTTTTGTATCTTCTAACAAATCAATGCTTCAAACGCAAACTATATTCATTTTGCTGAATTTTAAGCACCTTGTCCCGCCGAAAACATCATCTCACTATTCATGGTTACTAAGTTTTCGGTCTTGATGATGTCAAAACCTGCTTCGCTTACTTTTTTGAGAAGTTCGATGACATCAGCATAAGTGGAAGGTTGCAATGCTTCCGATTTGAAGCGGCAACGCCAGTGGTCGGTACAGAAAGTTTCTGGTAAGCCGTTGGGCCATACTTTTACGCCACGGTTGGTGATCATGGTGAGTTCCATATTTCCAGCCTTAAAACCTTTCAATCTTTCGCCCAACTCATCGGCATTGCGATTTGCCCAATGCAAGAAAATATCTACTCCTACGAGTTCTTTTTTGGCAGGGGCTTTGGGCATAATTTTTATATCAAATTTAGCCGACTTCGCACTCGAATAATCTACCGATTTCAAACTCTGAGGTTTTTGACCCAGACGAGCGATGACCGCCTCTGCAAACTCGCGAGTTCCTACTTTTTGTTTGCTGGTGTCTTCTTTGAAGATGTCGTAAGTATGAATACCGTCTTCCAGCGTGCGAAGCCAAGCATTGTGTACCTTCTCGGCTATATCAGCTTGACCGATATGCACCAGCATTTGTACCGCGCCGAGCAAAAGCCCCGAAGGATTGGCTAAGTTTTGCCCAGCTCTACGAGGAGCCGAGCCGTGGATAGCCTCAAACATGGCACAACTTTCGCCGATATTGGCTGAACCTGCCAACCCTACCGACCCAGTGATTTGGGCAGCTACGTCTGAGAGTACATCACCATACAAGTTGGGCATTACGATCACGTCGAAGGCTTCGGGGGTATCGGCCAATTTGGCAGCACCGATGTCAATAATCCAATGTTCTTGCTCAATATCGGGGTATTCTTTACCTACTTCATCAAAGATTTTATGAAACAACCCGTCGGTCATTTTCATGATATTGTCTTTGGTAAAGCAGGTTACTTTTTTGCGTCCATAAGCACGGGCGTATTCAAAGGCATAACGTACTATTTTTTCGGTACCGGGTCTTGAAATAAGTTTTAGACATTGTACTACTTCGTCGGTTTGCTGGTGTTCGATGCCCGCATACAAATCTTCTTCGTTTTCGCGTACGATCACCACATCCATGATGGGGTGTTTGGTCTTGACGTAGGGGTGGTACGAAATACACGGGCGAATGTTGGCATACAAACCGAGCATTTTGCGAGTTGTTACATTCAGACTCTTAAACCCCCCGCCTTGTGGAGTAGTGATGGGTGCTTTGAGAAATACTTTTGTCCGACGCAGCGACTCCCATGCCTCTGGAGCAATACCAGCGGTATTGCCTTTCATATAAACTTTTTCACCGATTTCGATGACTTCCGGAACGATAGCAGCACCCGCTGCATTGATAATATTTAGAGTGGCCTCCATGATTTCGGGGCCGATACCGTCGCCGTAAGCTACCGTGATAGGTACAGGAGTGTGTGTAGTTGTCATTTTTTTAATTCAAAGGTTTGTTTGAGTAGTTGTTTTATTTAGATTTTTTGCGTATTTTTCAAATGCCCTTGCACGCCTCACGATGTCGCGCACTTGTTCCATCAAATGTTCCCCTTGTGGTGTGGTAGTTACTGGAGAGGTTCTGCGATTAAAAAATTCAACCCCCAGCGATTCCTCCAAACTCTTTATCTGTAAACTCAAAGTAGATTGAGTAACACAACATCTGTTGGCAGCTTTGGTAAAACTACGAAGCTCGTGAACAGCGAGTACATATTCTAATTGACGTAGAAGCATGGGTTGCAAAGTTATGATTAGTATTTATCTCTAACAATATACGTCTTAGTTTTGTTGGAAACCCGTTAATTGATGTTATCAATTAAGTCAAAACTTAAAAAAAACTAACTTCCTGTTTTTCATTAAAGTATCAAAAAATACTACTCACTTAAGTATTTTCTTCGACAAAAGATTTTGCTTTTTAAAAACTAACCTCTACCTTTGCAGTCCGAAAGAAAAACGGAAAAGGTTTCGTAGCTCAATTGGATAGAGCATCTGACTACGGATCAGAAGGTTTGGGGTTCGAATCCCTACGAGACCACGCAAAAACACCAAAAACCCTCAAAACTAACGAGTTTTGAGGGTTTTTTCTTAGGTACCAAAAAGAGTACATCTACAAAATCACAAAGGACAAACAAAAAGCTCATCGAATGGAATATTTGAGGAGCTTTTTATTTTCTCGAATCAAATCATAGTTTTGCAGCAACTCATCATTCAACATTTTTTATTCATCACTTCGACATGGCTTCATTCAAAATAGCAGGTGGCTGCCAAATGAAAGGCGACATAACGCCCCAAGGTGCTAAAAACGAGGCATTACAGATTTTATGTGCTGTACTGCTGACCAAAGAACCCGTTACGATTCACAATATCCCCAACATACGCGATGTAAACCAACTCATTGATTTGCTGGGGGATTTGGGCGTAAAACGTACCCGCCTAAGCGATAGCTCCATACGATTTGAAGCCTCCGATGTGCACCTTGAGTTTATGGAAACCGACATGTACCGTACCAAAGCGGCTGCACTTCGAGGGTCGGTGATGCTCTTGGGGCCGATGCTGGCGCGATTCAAAAAAGGGCGTATTCCTCGCCCCGGCGGCGACAAAATAGGCCGTAGGAGATTGGATACCCATTTTATCGGTTTCGAGAAACTGGGAGCTAAATTTGACTACGACCCCAACGACGGCGGGTTTTATCAAGTAGATGCCAGTGGACTGCGCGGCACATATATGCTCCTCGACGAAGCCTCCGTAACAGGTACGGCCAATATACTCATGGCAGCAGTCATGGCCGAAGGCGTTACGACGATTTACAATGCCGCCTGCGAACCCTACTTGCAGCAACTCTGTAAAATGCTCAATCGCATGGGAGCCAAAATCAGTGGTGTAGGTTCTAATTTGCTGACGATTGAAGGAGTGGAAGAACTGCACGGCACAGAGCATACCATGCTACCCGATATGATCGAGATTGGCTCGTTTATCGGTATGGCCGCCATGACGCAGAGTGAAATTACGATCAAAAACTGCTCTATTCCTGATTTGGGGATTATCCCTAATGTATTCCAAAAGTTGGGGATTCAAATGGAGTTTCGGGGAGATGATATTTTTGTTCCGGCCCAAGAACACTACGAAGTCGAAACTTTCATAGACGGCTCCATGCTCGTAGTGGCTGATGCCCCGTGGCCCGGCTTCACGCCCGATTTGCTGAGTATCGTCCTCGTTACGGCCATACAAGCCAAAGGCACGGTACTGATTCACCAGAAAATGTTTGAAAGTCGCCTGTTTTTTGTGGACAAACTCATCGAAATGGGCGCGCAGATTATCCTATGCGACCCTCATCGCGCTACCGTAGTGGGCCTCAACCGCGCTACACGCTTACGCGGTATCCGCATGACCTCCCCCGACATACGTGCAGGGGTATCACTACTGATAGCGGCCATGTCGGCACAGGGAGTGAGTATCATTGACAATATCGAACAGATTGATCGCGGCTATCAAAACATTGATACCCGCCTCAATGCCATCGGTGCGGAGATTGTACGGCTTTAGAGTTGATTGAAACTACTGAGCATTTGATAGCGCGAGGCTTCGCCTCGTGATATGTATGACAAGGCTTCAAGCCGATGGGTAGCTGTATAGCACCCACGGTGCAGCATGGCTATGCCTATTTTTCCAATCCTACTACCGATATACAAACCCTAACGGGGTAAAAAACCCTTCAAGACATTGATAGCGCGAGGCTTCGCCTCGTGCTGTTCATTCAAAGGCTTCAAGCCGACTGGTAGCCGTTTAGCACCTACGGCGCAGCATGGCTATGCCTATTTTTCCAATCCTACTACCGATATACAACTCCTAATGGGGTAAACTATTCACGATTTATTACCTACTACTTAGTCTGTTCACAGTTTTGTATTTCATTTGAAACTTGTTCAGGGATTCCTAACCAAAAAAGATAAATAACTCATCTGGAGTATTAATTTTGCCCACTAAATTTTTAGCATAGTGAACAAAGCGAACACTTTATTTTGGACGATTATACTTAGCATCGTTGTCGTTTATGGTTACTTCATACATCGTGTAGCAGTCAATCTTCCTATTTCGGACGACTACGACCTGATTCGAGTCAAATATGTTTTTCTTACCGAAAATCTCACTTGGTGGCAACGGTTGAGGGAGTTGCTCCAACCCGAAAACGACCACCGTATTTTGATTCCCCGCTCCGTCGCCTTGCTCAATTATCAAATCGAAGGATTCATCAACTATCGTAGTCTGATAGCAGTCGTTAATGTGAGTTTGTTGGGACTTATGGCTCTTTGGGGGTCGAGCCTGCGTAAAGTCAAACTACCTATTGGGCATTTGATACCTATTTTACTTTGTTATTTGAGTGCATTTACATTTGATGTAACGCTTTGGGGTATCAACGGAATGCAACATACCACTCTCAATCTCTTGGTTTTTACTTCGCTGTACTTGGCGGCAGTAGCCACTTCTATGAGAGGGCATTTGTTGGCACTTGTTTTAGCGTGGGCGGCTACTTTTACCAATGGCAACGGCTTTTTGGTCTTTCCTTCGGCCATTGTTTTTTTGGCGTTGGTGCGGCGGTGGCCACAGGTAGCGATATGGTGTGTGGGTATGGCAGGGGCATTGTTGGCGTATTTTCTCGATTATCGCTTCGGGCAAGCTACCAAGGTGGCTTGGTCGGGGGAGTTTTTGCAGAATCTCATCGTAAGTTTGGGTGCTTTGTCGGGAGGCTGGGTGGCGGCCTTCAAAGGGGCTACGTGGCTGCCGGTTCTTTGGGGTGCAGCGATTGTGGGTTTTGGCATATTAGGGTGGTTAATGTTTTGGTTTTGCCAAAAATGGTGGAAAACACAGCCTCATACACCTCCGATGGTTTTGTTTTGGATAGGTATATTTCTGTTCTCAGTCTTTACGATAGGTATCATCGCTATTTCGCGCGGTGGGACTGATGTGTATTCGATCTTTACGAGTCGGTATAGTTTATACCCATTGCATTTACTCACTTTGGCCTATATCGCTTTGTTACTTTCTTTGCCTCAACATCCTAAAGCATTAGGTACTGGTAGCCTCATTTTCAGTATTTTGTTTTGGCTGATGAGTTACTATAATTATGCCCCTTCGATAGATTTGCGCCGCCGCAATCTCATCGCCGATGATTTCAACTGGAGGCAGCACCACCAACTTACCATGAGTTTTCGTAGTTGGCTTGCAGATTTTTTTTCATTACCAGCTTACGAAAAGAGAGTTTTCAAACTCAACGATTTCAAATTGGTCGAAGGCGAAAAATACATCATTGCCCCAT
Source organism: Runella sp. (assembly GCA_046294665.1). Taxonomy (GTDB): domain Bacteria; phylum Bacteroidota; class Bacteroidia; order Cytophagales; family Spirosomataceae; genus Runella. Next base: position 16,509 of record JBKBKL010000059.1, on the reverse strand, counting down.
TCGATAGTACTCAAAAACGTATTTCAATCCCATTGACACTCTCTACGACAACCGACTCCATTGACTTTTTCAATCACCCTCAAATCGTACATAAGTTTAGTTTGGGAAACACCACTTTGCCACAGCCTGAACTGGGGCGAAATGAAGGAGTATATTTGGTGCTAAAATCCCCACAAAATCGTACCTACCTACTACCCACCTGGCCAAAACAAGGAGGAAGAAAACAGTTTTTTACGACTGGGAAAGTTTATAAAGCAGGTTTTGACTTAACACTTTACAACGAAAATTTCAAACCAGACACTTATCAGATAGGAGTATTACAACCTCAAAACCAATCGTTTACGCTGCAATATACACCCTATCGTCTCAAAATTGACTCCACCCATGTCCAACTGCTTACTAAACGATGAAATACTATCTCATAGCGGGTGAGCGTTCGGGCGATTTGCATGGAAGCCACCTTATCAAAGCCCTCCAAAAACACGACCCCGAAGCTCAATTCAGGGCATGGGGTGGCGATATGATGCACGCCGCCGGGGCTACTTTGGTACAACACTACGACCAAATGGCCTTCATGGGGTTTTGGGAGGTGCTTCAGAATGTGTTCACTATCAGACGCTTTCTTTCAGAATGTAAAAAAGACTTGCTCGCTTACCGTCCCGATGTATTGATTTTGATAGATTATGCAGGTTTCAACCTACGTATGGCACGTTTTGCCAAAAGTCATGGGATTCGGACTTATTACTACATCTCGCCCAAAGTATGGGCTTGGAATCAAAAACGCGCGCTCCGCATCAAACGAGATGTGGATCGTATGTTTGTTATTTTTCCATTTGAAGAAACGTTTTACGCACAGTTTGATTATCAAGTAGATTATGTAGGCAATCCTCTGTTTGACGCGATAGCCCAATTTGAGCCTAAACCCCATTTTTTCAAAGAAAATCAACTGAACCCACAGCGTCCTATCATCGCTCTTTTGCCCGGTAGCCGCCGCCAAGAAGTGCAGCAAATGCTCCAACTCATGGTAGCGACCAAACCGTTTTTTGAGCAGTACCAGTATGTAATCGCTGGGGTGAGCAATCTCCCCGACGAGTTGTATCAGCCCTTTGAGCAGCAGGGCATCAAGCGTGTAACTGACTCGGCTTATGATTTGCTATCGGTAGCTACGGCGGCCCTCGTAACGTCGGGGACGGCCACGCTCGAAACGGCTCTTTTCAATGTACCACAGGTGGTTTGCTACAAAACAGGGCGCATCAGCTACGAAATCGCCAAGCGATTAATACGTGTGCCGTATATATCATTGGTCAATCTGGTAGCGCAAAAAGAAGTCGTCAAAGAATTGATACAAGAAGATTTGACCCTGACAAACTTGTGCCATGAACTTCAAGCTATTTTACCCGAAGGCTCAAAACGTCAAAAGCAACTACAAGATTATGAAGCCATGAAGCAGCTACTTGGCGAAAAAGGAGCGTCTGAAAAAACCGCTGCATTGATGGTGCAGTATTTGAGAAATAGTACATAACCTCACCGCTGCCCCTCTGCTATTGAGAGGGGGTATTCAAACGATGATTCGCGTTTGAAACGCGAATCCCAAGAGTTTTGCGTTTCAAACGCAAAACATCAAGAAACACACCATGAGGGGTTGCCTATCGGTAGGCTCAATAAATCTTCCTCAATACGCTATACCGTAGGTGCTAAACAACTACAAAACGGCTTGAAGCCTTGTGATAAACAGTACAAGGCAGAGCCTTGCGCTATCGAGTGCTGATGATTCGCGTTTGAAACGCGAATCCCAAGAGTTTTGCGTTTCAAACGCAAAACATCTCAAACGCAAAACATCAACATCATCAACAACGTAAACTATCTAACACTCCCCTCCAGTTCTTTCTGCTGGCGAAGGTGGTGGCGAAAGTGCATTTCGAGCAAGTGAAACCACTCATGGGCATTGAGCCAACCAAAGGCCGGTTGGAGGCATTTGTATTGGCCAGCATCATTGGCCACAGGTTCTACCAATTTTTTGGCATCTTCGATGACTTTGGCAAGTAATGTACGATAATCTTCACGGTTTTGGGCTACCGGCTCTGGCCCACGCAGTACTTCCGGAATCTTGATTTTGATAGGTGGAAATCCGTTGTATTTGTAAAGATTATCGCCATACTGATTTTTTTCGCCTCCGAGTTGGCCTTTGCGCTGCTCCAAACAGCGTACGGTATTGGCCAAAAAGAAGAAATTGGCACTTACCAACAAATGCTCATACATCTGCCCCAGCGACCATACATCGTCGGCTTGTTTGTGGGCAAACTGCTCGTCGGTGTAAGTATCGAGAGCAGCGATGTAGCCACTTATGGTTTGAGAAAGGCTGTCAAAAATCTGTTGGGGAGTCAGTTGGCTGGTCATGATTGATGAAGTTTTGAGTTTGAAAAGCCAAATGTAAACGTTTTAACACTATGAATGAAAATCATCGAGTATCCTCACAACAAATCACCTTCCACAATTTTTTAGTAGCTTTGACCCCAATCAATCACCCATTCAATCATTCAATCATTACTACATGGATTCTCTCGATTGCCTCAACCAAGTTGCCGAGTTTCATCGAACATTCAAACACCCGATTTTACCTACACCCCAAATCCCCACTGAAGAACGCTGCCGACTGCGCGTGAGCCTCATCGCCGAAGAACTCAAAGAACTCGAAGAAGCCATCGAAGCCAAAGACATCGTAGGTGTAGCCGATGCCTTAGCCGATATTCAGTATGTACTTTCGGGGGCTGTGCTGGAGTTTGGATTGGGCGATAGATTCAGGGCATTGTTCGACGAAGTCCAACGCTCCAATATGAGCAAAGCCTGCCGCAACCTCGAAGAAGCCGAAGCGACCGTAGCACATTTCAAAGCCAAAGACGTAGATTGTTATTTCAAAGAAGACAACGGCAAATATTTGGTTTATCGCACCAGCGACCACAAAACCCTCAAATCTATTTTCTATTCCCCCGCCAATTTGGAAAGGATTTTGTTAGGCTAAAAGCGTCAGTTAGACCACAATTCAGAAGGTATTTAAAATTCCTCTCCACATCGCTAAACCACCAAACCACCTAACCACTTAACCCCCAAAAATGCTATGTCTTTCAACCTTCGTCAAAAAGTAGTATGGATTACAGGTGCTTCGTCGGGGATAGGCGAAGCATTGGCGTATGAGTTTGCCCGTGAAGGGGCGCGGTTGGTACTCTCGGCAAGGCGGCCAGACGAACTCGAAAGGGTCAAAAAAAGCCTCTCGCTCCCTGATACCGATGTGTTGGTATTGCCGCTTGATATGCTTCAGCCGGAAACTTTTGCCGACAAAACCGCCGAAGTATTGCAGTATTTTGGCCGTATTGATGTACTGGTACCCAATGCAGGCATCAGCCAAAGAGAACAATTTTTGGACGTAGCTCCAGCCGATTTCAAACGCATCATGGATACTAATTTTACAAACTTAGTACTACTCACCCGCCAAGTGCTGCCCACGATGATTGCCCAAGAATCAGGGGCTATCTTGGTAACGAGTAGTGTAAGTGGCAAAATAGGCACACCTTATCGTGCGTTTTATGCGGCTTCCAAACACGCCCTACAAGGTTTTTTCGACTCACTACGGGGGGAGGTGTGGCGTAGAGGCGTACAAATAACGGTGGTGTGTCCGGGCTATATCAAAACCAACATCTCGCTCCATGCCATTGGCAAAGACGGCAAACCCTTCGGCAAAATGGACCAAAACCAAGCCAAAGGAATCCCTGCCGACGTATGCGCCCGCAAAATGGTAGCCGCCCTCAAAGCCGGCAAACATGAAATCATCATCGCGGGTTTTATGGAAACTCTCGGCACGTATCTGAAGCGTTTTGCCCCTGCGATTCTGTGGCAGTTTACCAAAAATTATAACATCAAAGCTGTGGAGGAGTAAAGCTATGAAACAGGACATTCGATGGAAACAACGTTTCGATAATTTTGAAAAAGCTGTCCTTTTGATAAGAGAGATTGAGGCGTTGGACATATCCAAAACCTCACGCTTAGAAAAAGAAGGAATCATTCAGCGTTTTGAGTTTACGCTCGAACTGGCATGGAAAACCCTCAAAGATAAAATGGAGGCAGATGGTCTGATTCTTGACAAAATTTCGCCCAAAACCGTACTCAAAGAAGCGTACAAAAACAAATACATTGATAACATAGAGCTTTGGTTAGAGATGATCAACGACTGTAATCTTTTGAGCCATACTTACGATTTTGACTTTTTTATGGAAGTCATACCCGATATTCAGCAAAAATACATTCCATTGTTAAATCAACTATATGGGTCATTGGCCCAACCAGACTCATGGGCTTAGACGAACGTGTAGCCGAATTGCTTAGGGAGATTTTCCGTCAATACTCGACCGTGAACGAAGTGGTGCTGTACGGCTCGAGGGCTAAAGCTACCCACCACGATCGTAGCGATATTGACTTAGCCATCAAAAACAGTAAAATTGACCGACAAACCCTCGGCAAAATCAAGTATGACATAGATGAAAGCGACATTCCGTTTACGGTAGATTTACAAATCTTTGAAACCATTAAGAATCAATATTTAATAGAACACATTCAACGAGTAGGCAAAACGTTTTACCAAAAAGAAAAAAGCTAACTTTTAACCATGAAAAAAACATTCGATTTTCGTCGCTGGTGGCCACATTTGGCAGTACTTGCAGGTTTTGCGGTTTTGTCGGTAGGCTACATGGCTCCTATACTCAAAGGCAAAGTACTTGTCATGGGCGACCCGTCGCGATTCAAGGCTTTACAAAGTGAGATACACAAATACGCGGGAGAGTTTATCGGCTGGACCAACAGCCTCTTTGGCGGTATGCCTACCTATTTTATCGGGGGCGATTACTCCGAAGGTATTTTCATCAAAATCCAACCTTTTCTCTACAACTTACTATCGCTGCAAGGCACTTACATCTTTTTATATTTGGTAGGGGCATATTTGTTGCTCAAAGCCCTACAATGCAACGTTTGGATAAGTATTCTGGGAGCGATTGGTTATGCTTTTTACTCTTACAATATTCAAATCATCGAGGCGGGGCATTTGGCCAAAATCTATGCGTTGGCGTTTGTGCCTGTCATGCTGGCAGGGTTGGTGTGGGGATTTCGGGGAAGGTCGTGGCTGGGAGCAGCGTTGTTGAGTTTGGGCGTAGGGCTTGAAATCAACGCCAACCACTTCCAAATCACCTACTACTCGGCTATCATCATCGCAGCATTAGCGATATGGGAGTTGGTACAAGCCATCAAAACCAAAAAAATCGCCCATTATCTCACATTTGGTGCATTGGCTTTGGTGCTGTCGCTTTGTGCAACGGCCACCAATACCGCCCGCCTCTGGACTACCCTCGACCACTCCAAAGAAACTATACGCGGAGGGTCCGAATTGACTCCCAAAGCGACTGCCCAACCTACCAAAAAAGCCGACGGCTTAGATAAAGAATACGCCTTTGCGTGGAGTTATGGCAAACTCGAATCGCTTACGTTTTTGATTCCCAATTTTTCGGGGGGTGCGTCCGGCGGCGAACTTGACACTAAGTCGGAATCGTACAAGGTACTCACGCGCCTCGGCGTGGACGATGCCAACGCCGCGCAGTTTGTCCGCCAACTTCCTACCTACTGGGGCGACCAGACGTTTGTAGGCGGTGGGGTATATGCCGGAGCTATCATCTGCTTTTTGTTTGTGCTGGGGCTTTTCTATGCCGAATCTCGCTATAAATGGCCTTTTGCAGTGGCAGGATTGATATGTTTGTTTATCGGCTGGGGGAGCAATCTGAGCTTTTTCAACTACTTCTTGTTCGACCATTTCCCGATGTTCAACAAGTTCAGGGCAGTGAGTATGATTCTCTCTCTGGTGCAGCTTTGTATGGTAGTCATAGCTGCTTTGGGATTGAAAAACATCGTCGAAAACCCTCCCACTTGGACGGATTTTAAGAAGCCTTTTTTCGTGAGTTTGGGCGTTACGGCTGGCGTGGCCTTGGTGCTTGGACTCGTACCGAGTTTGGTAGGATTGCGAAGCGACAATGACCCCGCCTTTGTGGAGCAAATTGCCAAAAGTTTTGGCGACAACCGCATGGCCGCCGACCAACTCTACAACGCCCTCTTAGACGACCGCGCCTCGATGCTCCGCGCCGATGCCTTTCGTTCGGTATTTTTCATCGTATTGGCGGCTCTTGTTCTTTGGGCTTTCGTAGCTCAAAAACTCAAAAAACCGGTGGTCTTAGGCAGTATTTTGGTCGGCTTGACGCTCATAGATTTGTGGGTGGTAAACAAACGTTACCTCAACGCCGACGACTTCCGCCCCAAATACGAAGCTGAAGGAGGGGGAGTACAAATGACCGCCGCTGATGAGGAAATCCTCAAAGACCCTGACCCTCACTATCGAGTTTATGACGTAACGAGCGGGCCTTTCACCGACCCGCGTGCTTCGGCATTCCACAAGTCTATCGGTGGGTACAGTGCCTCCAAACTGCGGCGTTATCAAGATTTGATTGAATATCAGTTGGCCAAAAACAACATGGCTGTACTCAATATGCTCAACGCCAAGTATATCATCATACCCGGTCAAAACAATCAAACCACCGCCCAACGAAACCCCGACGCGCTGGGCAATGCGTGGTTTGTGCGTAATCTCCAAATGGTAGCCAATGCCGACGAAGAAATGAAAGCCTTAGACAATTTCAACCCTCGTACTACGGCTATTGTAGATCAGCGTTTTGCTGACCTACTCAAAGGAGCGAAGCCTTCTGCCGACACCTCGGGCTACATTCGCCTCACAAGCTACCACCCCGACAAACTCGAATACGAATATGAAAGCAACACACCCCAAATCGTGGTATTTTCGGAGGTGTATTACAAAGGCAACGAAGACTGGATTTCGATGATTGACGGTCAAATCGTGCCGCATTTCAGGGCTAACTACGTGCTGCGCGCAATGGCTGTACCAGCCGGAAAACACAAGATTACATTCAAATTTGACCCCAAAACCGTGCGCGAAGGGCAGAAATACGACCGCTGGGCTTCGATAGCTTGGCTACTGTTGGCAGTGGGGGCGTTGGTGATGGATTTTCGTCAAAAAAATAAAATGCACATGGATTGAATAGATTAGACATCGATTAGGGATTATGTTTTGTGAAAACCAGCAATAGATTGATTTGAAAGTATTCCAATCCAATCTAAGAAAAGTAAACCCAATGGAAAAAAGCCAGCAAAGAGCCGAAGCCCTGCCCCAACAGCCCGAAAACCACTACCGTATTCGCCCGCCGTTTTATCATTCGCGCTGGTATTATCTCCGCCAACTCCGCCAACTCGTCGAGTGGGCGCGCGATAGCTACGTGTTGCCCAAAGCCCAAGATACTCGCCTCCGCTTGGCCGACTACGGCTGTGGTACGAAGCCCTATATTTCGCTGTTTGATTCCTCCAAAATTGAGTATCTGGGCATAGATTTGGCTTGGAATCCCCACGCCGACATCATCGTAGGCAGCGATAGCCGTATTCAAGCCCCAGATGCTTCGGTGGACGTGGTACTTTCTACACAGGTACTCGAACACGTAGAAGACCCCGACGGCTATTTGGCCGAAGCCTACCGGATCCTACGACCGGGCGGCTTGCTACTGCTTACCACCCACGGCTACTGGATGTACCACCCCGACCCTACCGACTACTGGCGGTGGACTTCGGCGGGTTTGCAGAAAATAGTTCGCAAGCAAGACTTTGAGGTAGTTGCCTTCAAAGGCATCATCGGGCGTATGGCCATGGGATTGCAGCTTTTTCAAGACGGACTGCTTTTCAAACTTCCGCCTTTTTTACGACCTTTGGCCGCTGTACCTCTGCAAGGGTTGATTTTGATATTTGACAAACTCACCACCAACCAAGCCCGCGATATGGACGCTTGTACCTATTTGGTAGTAGGGAAGAAAGTATAATTTTTTATGAAGTATGAAAAAACAAATTCTTAAATTATTGGAGCAACGCTTTGGCTATGAGATTATTAAAGCCAAAACCAAGCCAAATCCTGACATTGATATTGACAATGACCCCCATTTTCTGAAGCATTATCAAGTTTGTAGTCCCTACACCATGACCTCTAAGGCGCGAATGTTTGCGCTTTATCAATCCATCCAATATATCCAAAACGCAAAAATCGAAGGTGCAGTAGTGGAGTGTGGGGTTTGGCGAGGAGGAAGCTCGATGATGAGTGCCTTGTCTTTACTACCCGATACGCACAGAGAAATGTATCTTTATGACACTTTTGAAGGAATGAGTGAGCCGACACAAGCAGACGTAAACATGGTAGGCGACCAAGCCTTCGATACATGGCAAGGACGAGATAAATGCGAAGCAGATTTGAATGATGTCCAAACCAACATGAAACTTACTCAATACCCTTTCGATAAAATCCACTTTGTAGTAGGCAAGGTAGAAGATACCATACCCCGTACCCTCCCTACGAAGATTGCCCTGCTGCGCTTAGATACCGACTGGTACGAATCTACCTATCATGAGCTTACGTATTTATTCCCTCTTTTGGCCAAAGGGGGCGTACTCATCATAGATGATTATGGCCACTGGGAAGGTGCTCGAAAGGCTGTGGACCAATATCTCCAAGAAAATAAAATCCAAATTCTTCTCAATCGGATAGATTATACCGGGAGAATCGCTATCAAAAGCTAATTTTTTACTCAAACAAAATGGGCCTCATTATTAGGCAAGGCTTCAAATCGAGCATTGGGTTTTATTTGGGTATCGTGCTGGGGGCGGTCAATACGCTCTTTGTTTCGACCCAATACCTCAGCCCCGACCAGTTGGCCATTTCGCGTATATTGCTCGAAAACAGCCTCATTTTTGCTGCTTTTGCCCATCTGGGTACGCCCTATATAGCCGATCGTTTTTTTTCTATATTTCGTAGCGATACGGAGCAGCATCATGGTTTTTTGGTGTTTTTGTTGCTTTTGCCGCTGGTAGGAATCGCTATTTTTGGTATAACCTTTCTTTTTTTTCAAAATGTTTTTGAAGATTATTTCCGCGCCAAATCGGCCACCATCATTCCGTATTTGTGGCTACTATTTCCGCTGACGATCATCTGGATTTATGTATCGGTACTCGAAGCCTACTCCCGCAACAACGCCCGCATCGCTGTTCCTACTTTTTTGCGTGAGGTGGTCTTTCGGTTGGCCAATATGCTACTGATTTTTTTGTTTGCATTGGGTTGGATTAGCTACGACCAGTTTTTGTATCTGCTCATCGTAAGTTTGGGGTTGATTTTGTTGGGGCTGTTTGGTTATATATGGCATTTGGGAAAACTATATTTGGTGTGGGACACTTCAAAATGGAACAAAAAACTAATGCTCGAAATGCTGGGTTTTGGTGCAATCGTCATTTTGGGGGGAGTGGGAGCCAATTTGGTACTGTTTCTTGATCGCAATATCCTCGCCAATCAGATGGGTACTACCGCTGTAGCCATTTTTACGGTAGCCACCTACATCGCCTCCATCATCGAAGTACCCAGCAAGGCTGTTCGGAATATTTCGGGGCCAATCATGGCTACGGCTATCCAACAAAACGACCAGTCAAAAATAGAAGAACTCTACAAAAAATCGGCTTTGAATATGCTGCTCATTGGAGGGTTGGCTTTTTGGCTGATTGCCTCCAACCTCAACAGCCTACTGGGGATTTTGCCCAAGAGTGAGATATATGCCCAAGGCAAATGGGTAGTACTTCTGATAGGGGCCGCCAAATGGATAGACATGAGTCTGGGGCTGAATACCGAGATGATGGCCTACTCCAAATACTTCAAAATCAACACATTGCTGGTAGTACTGATGGCCGTGTTGGTAGTTTATACAAATACGCTCCTCGTACCTATTTATGGTGTCAATGGGGCTGCAATGGCTACCAGCTCTATCACTCTCCTTTGGGCAGTATTAAAATTGAGTTTTGTTCGTTGGAAATTTGGTATTCTTCCATTCAGTCGTGAAGATTGGGAGGCTTTGGGAGCATTGATTTTGGTGGCTTTGGCAGGATTTTTGATACCCAATTTTGGGAGTAACTCCTTCGTGGTATTGATTTCGATAGGCTGCAAATCGTTGATCATGGCGTTGATTTTTGTCTTTTTAGTCGTCAAATTCAAACTGTCCGATGATTTGTACTTTCTATATCAAAACCAAGTAAAGAGTAGATTTAGCAAGAAATAACACCTATCATTCCTCGTCTGTCAATATGTCTTCTCCATATCCATTTCTTTCAAAAATCAGCCAAAAATCAGGCGTTACTGAAGAGCAAGCACTGTCAATTTTCAAACTCGAAAACGATTTTCATAACGCCATCACGCAAGAAGAAGATTTTGACAAACGCCAAAAGCTATACGAAGAAGTGTACCTATCAGTAGGGAAATTCTTCAATACTGATGAGGAGGCATATTTTAAGAAACTCATTGAGGTCAAGTCGAAGATTGTGAGACAATTTCGCAAAGAACTCCTCGGCAAAAAACTATTGGACGTAGGCTGTGGCAACGGGAGTTTTTTGTATGCGCTCGCCCAATCGAATACTCCTATGGAAGCCCTGTATGGCCTTGATGTGAAAGCCCCCCTCTTTCCCAAAGATGAGTTTGGAGCAAAAATCAACTGCTACCAGCGCAATATCATTCGGTTTGAATTGCCCGAACAATTTGACGTACTCATGCTCGACAATGTGTATGAGCATATTGCTCCACAAGACAAGTTGTATTTTCTGGAATCCATGCGCAATACTTGCCGACCCGACGGCAAAATCATTATGATAGTACCACACCGAATGTTTGGGCCTACGGATTTTAGTACAATCATTGACGATACCCGCAGCGGTAAAATAAAAGCCCAATGTGTACACCTCAACGAAACAACTTTTGGCGAATTGATAGAAGACTTGAAAAGTATCGGTTTCAGTACCTTTCGTACCACTATTCCATTCATTACACTTACGCCATTACGCAACTGGTTGCCTGATTTGCGTTTACCCGCTTCATGGTTTGTAGCTTTGGAGCGTAGTACTACATTGATTCGATGGCTTCAGGGTATCAAGTTTAGAGGCAAATGCTTGTTTAGAATGGAAGTCATACTTATAGCAACAGTTTAGAGTTTACAAACGCTATCGCTGTTACCACTCAACCTATCTTTCTGTATTTTCTTCCAACACCTCCAAGATCTCTCTGGCTTTGCTGATAAGCTCGTTTAGATTAGTTTTGGCTTTCGTGAAGCTTCGCTCCGAACTATTCTGAAAACGGAACTATACTTAAACCTCATAGGTTTGCAAAAAATTAGCTATGTAACCCATTGATAATCATAAGAAACATATCAGGTTTTTTCGCAAACCAATTTTGAACGAGTATAAATAATACCTCATTGTGAGTTTTTTCCTCAAAATGGGTTGAGAGGAAGAAAAAAAACTTACGATCGTATCTAATCCTGCAAATGATACAGATGCTTTTCAAATGCAATAAATAGTAACCTGTGGGTATTGTTTGAGAATTATCTTGCGTTATATTTGTCATAATACACTGATTTATAGTTGTTATCATGAAAACCTCAACTACTTTTTTTACTCTTCGTTCCCTATTGCTTGGCTTTGGTTTTATGACTTGGGTCAGTGCCTGTAAGCCTACTGGAGAACCTACAGAAGTAAAACCCACTTTGGGGGCATTGATGGCTGAAAAACTCGAAGATACCCTCCGAAACCGTGGAGTAGGCTATGCTTTTGCGATTTATGAAAAAGAACAAATCGTAGCCAAAGGAGCGGGGGGGATTCGCTCTAATGTAGCTGATGCAGAAGGCGAAAAACCGTTTACGACCAATACCAAACTGCACATTGCCAGCATGACCAAAACTCTGACTACCATGGCTTTTTTGAAAGCCGCTGCCCAAAAAAATATACGCCTTACCGATTTTATTGCACCATATTTACCAGCTTCATGGGCAAAAGGGAGTGGGATTCAAAACATTACTTTTCAGCATTTGCTCACACACCGAAGTGGGATTGTTGGGTTGGGTATCAACTGCCAAAATGGGGCATTCAACGAAAATATTTATACAGGTCTAAAGCAGTTGATAGCCAAAGGAGTGTTTGGGCAAGGAAGTTACTGCTACCAAAATGCCAATTTTGGTTTATTTAGGGTTTTGATTCCGAGTATTTTGGGGTATAAATTTACGGGCAATGATGCTACTGATGATGTCCAAACCCGAGAACTATACTTGGCTTTCCTACAAAGAGAAATCTTTGACAAAGTAGGAATTGCCAATGTAACTCCTGCCCCTACTGCTGGCGATATTACTTATACCTACAACTTCCCCATAGCCCAAAACCAACGAGGCTGGAATCCCGGTAATTTTGCGGCAACCGTAGGAGCTTATGGAATTTACTTGTCTGCCAATGATGCTGCTAAAATTTATGCTTATGCCTTCAATGCTTCCCCTCCAGCTATCCTTACTACCGAGCAAACCAACACCCTTCTGGGCGAAAACTTGGGGAGTTTTCAAGCATCTTCTACGCTGGGGACTTTCTACTATCACGATGGCTGGTGGTATTCAGCCTTGACATCTTCTGGGCAAGGTTTACGTACACTTTGGATAAAACTCCCCAATAACCTGACCTGCGTATTATTTGTCAATGCCTTGCAATGGCGAGTCAATTCTCTTGTTTTACCTTTCAACAATGGCAACATTGTAGGCTTTGTTTATAATGCTTACGCCCAAGCCCTTCAAAAACGTAATATGCGTGTCGAGGCTATACCACCCTTGCATATCGAATATCCAGAATCTCACTAAATTTCAACGAACTTTTGGGGGTGGGAACTTTTGCAGGCAATGGGGTGGTTTTAAGGTAAAACCTTATTTTCACAATCTTACGCAATCAATACAATGGGAAAAGCACTCGAAATCACCGATGCAAATTTTGATGAATTAGTTACCAACGCCAATAAGCCTGTTTTAGTGGACTTTTGGGCCGAGTGGTGCGGGCCTTGCCGCATGGTAGGTCCAGTAGTAGAAAAAGTAGCGGAGGCTTATGAAGGTCAAGCAGTAGTAGGCAAGGTGGACGTGGACAGCAACCCCGAAACAGCTGTCAAATTTGGCATTCGCAGTATTCCTACTTTGTTGTTTTTCAAGAATGGTCAAATAGTAGATCGTGTAGTAGGGGCAGTGCCTCAAGTAGTCCTCGAAGATAAACTCAAAGCACAACTCGAAACAGTAGCTTAATTTTTTAAGATGAACTACAAAAAAACCCGCATAAAGCGGGTTTTTTTGTATCTATCAGTTCAAAACACTTTATGACTTGAGTGTACTGCGAAGTGCCCGTGGGATTTCGACACTGGCAATAGGCAACGAAGCGTTATTGAGGATTTTGAAACCTTCTACTTTGAGGCTTCCTACCTTTACTGATTTACCCAAGTCCAAATCTGCTACTGGTACGTCCACATAGTCGGGGATATTGGCTGCCAACCCTTGTACTTTGATTTTGCGGATTTTCTGTACAAGTTTACCACCTTTGGTTACACCTACGGCAGTTCCTTTAAAACGTACGGGTACTTCTACTTTGATTTCCTTGTCGTCTTTGATTTCGAGAAAATCAGCATGCAAAATAATATCACTAACAGGATGATACTGAATATCTTGCAATATAGCTTTATGGATTTCTCCTTCGATGTTAAGTGTTACTTCATAAACATCTGGAGTAAAAATTAATGAGCGGAAAAGATACATGGGAGCAGCAAAATGGATTTGCTTTTCTCCACCATATAGTACACATGGTACCAATGCTTGCTCACGCAATTCGCGGGCTTCTTTTTTGCCGAGATTCGCTCTGTGATACCCTACAATCTCTGTTTTTTTCATTTTATTTTGATGTCCCCAAGCCTCCAAAGAGGTTTTTGTTGGTTGAAATATCCACGTCTTGGGGCACTTGGAATGCGTGGATATTTTTACAATTTACTACGGATTTATAAACAATGAACTAATAGATTCGTGATCGCGAATACGCCCGATAGCCTTGGCGAAAAGCTCTGATACCGAGAGTACCTTTATTTTTTCGTTTTCCTCTCGCAACGGAATCGTATCCGTTACGATAAGTTCTTCCAATACCGAGCCTCGAATACGACCATGAGCATCTCCCGACATAACGGGGTGCGTACAAATAGCACGTACTGATTTGGCTCCTTTACTCATCACCAACTCGGCTGCTTTGCAAATCGTACCTCCTGTATCTATCAAATCATCAATAAATACCACGTTGGCATCTTTTACATCGCCTATGACTTGCATGGAGGCTACTTCATTGGCGCGTTTGCGGTACTTATCACAAAGCACAATGTCGGCGTTGAAGAACTTAGCAAAGTTGCGCGCCCGTGCAGCCCCTCCTACATCGGGCGAAGCTACCACTAGATTGTCCAACTGCAAACTTTTAATATAAGGCACAAATACTGTCGTTCCTTCGAGATGTACGACCGGTATATCAAAAAATCCTTGAATAGCCCCAGAGTGCAAATCGAGCGTCATGATTTGGTCGGCACCGGCAGCAGTAAGCAGATTGGCCACCATTTTGGCGGCAATCGGCACGCGGGGCTTGTCTTTACGGTCTTGGCGAGCGTAGCCAAAATACGGCATCACAGCCGTTACTTCGTGGGCCGAAGCACGCTTGGCGGCATCAATCATCAAGAGCAATTCAAGCAAGTTGTCGGCTGGGGCAAAAGTGGACTGAACCAAATACAAATCACAACCACGAAGCGATTCTTCAAAACTGGGTGATAGTTCGCCGTCGCTAAATTTGCGCAAGGTATAGCCCCCCAAATCACGTCCATAATGACGAGCGATTCTTTCGGCTAAATATTTCGATTGTGAACCTGAAAATATCTTGATAGGATTGTAAGAGGCCATGCCTTCGTGAAAATTTGCGCAAAGGTACGGTATTTCTACCTAAAAACTAAACTAAGTTTGAAGTTTTTGGGAAAACCACAGGCAAACAGCGAGTTATGGCATCTTCAAATATCTCAAAAATCCAACGACTATTTTGGCAATCAAGACTCCTATCAACGCCCCTACTACAATATCGAGTGGATAATGGACTCCCACATATACACGGCTATATGCTACTAATGCAGCCCAACTGAAAAACACCCAGCCTACCCAACGAAACCGCTGACCCACCAACAACCAAAGCACCATAGCTAGCGCAAAGCTATTGGCCGCATGAGAAGAAGCGAAGCCATACTTGCCACCACAGCCTTCTACTACCAAGTGAACTTGCGACTGAAGATACTCAACATAGCAGGGGCGCAGCCGCTCCACCCACGGCTTGAGCAAACTCGAAGTGGTCTGATCAGCCAAAGCTACTGACAGTACCATAGCCGCAATCATCGCAACTGCCCTCCTTTTGTACTGCCAAATCAAGGCTACCACAATCATTACATAGAGTGGAATCCAAGTTTGTGTAGCCGTAACCCAGTACATCAGGCGGTCAGCCCAAGGTGTATGTAAGCCATTCAAAAACAAAAAAAGATCGGTATCGAAGCGTTGGAGTTGATGTAACATGAAGCAGGAATCCTAAACATTAAATTTTTGTAAGCAATCAAAAAGCCTTTTCAGTCGGCTCAAAATTATCGTTACCTTCGCAAAAAAACTATCAACTCATGCACTACAAAGTATTTGTTCGTTCTTTTATTGTTTTTTTCATTCATTTATCCCTCAACATTTCAGCCCAAATCCAATCGGGACCTATGGTGGGGTATTCCGAAATGCGCGAGGTGTTGCTCTGGATCCAAACCAAACAAGCCGCCAAAGTGAAGTTCATGTATTGGGAAGAAGGCAATCCCTCCCAAAAACTAAGCACCGACGAAACAACCACCCAAAAAAATACTGCTTTTGTCGCTCGCCTCATCGCTGATCTGGTTCAGCCCGGCAAAAAATATGAATACGAAGTATGGATTGACGGCAAAAAAGCCAGTATTAGCTATCCGCTTCGCTTTCAGGCACAAGTACTTTGGCAATGGCGCACCGACCCTCCCAATTTTAAATTTGTTTTTGGGAGTTGTGCATTTATCAACGACCCTCCCTACGACCGCCCCAGTGCTTATGGGGGGGAGTATGAAATTTTTGGTTCGATAGCTTCCCAAAAACCCGATTTCATGGTGTGGGGAGGCGACAATATTTATCTTCGCGAACCCGACTGGAATACCCGCACGGGGATTTTGCACCGCAACACACATACACGCTCCCTACCCGAATTGCAGCCTTTGCTTGGCAGCACGCATCACTATGCTATCTGGGACGACCACGACTTCGGTCCCAACGACTCCGACCGCAGTTTTTGGCTCAAAAATACCACCTCAGAGGCATTTAGGCTTTTTTGGGGAAATCCCAACTATGTTTTTGAGGGAGCTTGCACCGGTACTTTTGAATGGGGCGATGCCCAGTTTTTTTTGCTCGACAACCGCTGGTTTCGCGC
>JBKBKL010000058.1:0-23492 GCA_046294665.1 Runella sp. | reverse complement strand
AAAATACAAAGGTTATTTCGTTTTGATAAACTCGCCCCATGAGTTCTTTTACCGAAGGCCATTTCAAAATGTATGTAGCAAAAGCAGTACCATGAAGCCAGCGCGTAGCCCAATGTACCATCAAAATAGCCGCAAGATTGAGCAAAATAAGCGGCATCATACTCTCCCACCCCAAAAAATAACCAAATCCAAATGCCAAAAATGTAGGCGGTGTCAAGGCCAAAGCAGAGGTTAATGTACAGAGGAGTGTTACGACTATCCATTGCCAAGCCATCAAGTTTTTGAAATACATCTCGTTTTGGATTACCCATGCGCTTAGTAGCGAACTCGTAATCAAAGGCATGACTGACAAAAAAAATGCCGAGAAACTCGGCATTAGAAGTATTCTTTTCAACTTTCTATTCGCTTTTAAGCATACGTGTTCAACATGACAGGCATGACGAGCATCAAGATATCTTCCTCATCTTCTTTCTCCATCGGAATCACAATACCTGCCCGATTGGGGGCTGAAAGCTCAAAGGATAGGGTATTGGCATCTAAGTTGTTGAGCATTTCTATCAAAAACTTAGCATTAAAACCTATCTCCATTTCGTCGCCATTGTACTCGCACAAGAGGCGTTCGTTGGCTTCGTTGGAATAGTCCAAATCTTCTGCTGAAATCACCAATCCATTGGGAGGAGTAAGTTTAAGGCGTATTTGATGTGTAGTACGGTTAGAATAAACCGAAATCCGACGAAGCGAATTGAGCATTTCCCCTCTGGCAATGGTCAATACATTGGGGTTGTTGGTTGGGATAGCGTTTTCATAATCAGGAAAACGTTCATCTATCAATCGGCAAATCATGCGGATATTGGCAAAACTAAAAAAAGCATTCGATTGACTGAACTCTGCTTTTACGGGTACATTGTCGGAGGGAAGCGATGTTTTGAGCAAATTGAGGGCTTTGCGCGGAATAATCATCGTCGTATCTACAGACGACTTGACATCATAGCGACGGTAGCGTATGAGTCGGTGGCCATCGGTAGCTACAAAAGTGGCGTGCTCGCCGCTCAACTGAAGAAATACACCCGTCATGGCAGGGCGCAACTCCTCCGTACTGGTCGCAAAAATCGTGTTTGAAATAGCATGTGCCAAGGCACGCGACGACAACTCGACCGAAAAAGCACGATTGACCGACGGAATTTTGGGGAAATCAATCGGGTTTTCGCCCGAAAGTTTGTAACGCCCATTATCGGACAAAATTTCAATACCGAAGGTATCTTTGTCTATACTCAAAGTGATGGGCTGCTCGGGCAATCCCCTCAAGGTATCTAAAAGTAGCTTGGCAGGAATGGCTATTGCCCCCTTGTCCGAAGACTCTACTTGTAGCTCCGTAATCATCACCGTTTGTAAGTCAGAAGCCGTAACAGTGAGTTGATTGTTTTCTAACTGAAACAGAAAATTCTCAAGGATAGGTACGATGGGGTTGGTAGAAACTACGCCGTTAATAGCGGATAGCTGCTTGAGCAACACCGACGACGATACAGTAAACTTCATAGTTGCGTTTTAAGGTTAGATACTCACAAAATTAACAAAAATACTACCAGATTCCAATTACTGATGCCTAATCGTCTTATCTCTCAAATAAAAGTCCGCCAAAACTAAAGCGGCCATTGCTTCGACGATAGGTACAGCTCTAGGTAGTACGCATGGGTCATGACGGCCTTTGCCTTGTACTAAGATGGTTTCTCCCTTTTGATTGAGGCTTTCTTGGTCTTGCATGATGGTAGCCACGGGTTTGAAAGCCACCCGAAAAGTGATGTCTTCTCCATTAGAGATACCGCCTTGGATTCCTCCTGAGTGATTGGTTCGTGTACGGATTTTGCCTTCTTGGTCTTTGTAAAAAGCGTCATTGTGCTGCGACCCTCTCAGGCTAACTCCACTAAAACCACTGCCATATTCAAATCCTTTGACGGCATTGATACTTAGCATCGCCTTGCCCAGTTCGGCGTGTAGTTTATCAAAAACCGGCTCTCCCCAGCCCACAGGTACGTTTTTGATGACACAACTCACCACTCCACCTATAGAATCGCCTTCCTTCCGAATCTCGTCTATGTACTCAAACATCGCTTGGGCCATTTCGGGGTCAGGGCAGCGCACGGCATTGGTATCTGTCAGGTTTAGGTCCAATTCATGGTACTCCTTTTCCAATACCAAACTGCCTACTTGCGACACATACGCTTGTATTTGTACGTTGAGATGTTTGAGGAGAAGTTTGGCCAAAGCACCTGCTGCTACGCGGGCGGCTGTTTCGCGGGCCGAACTACGGCCACCACCTCGATAATCTCGCAGGCCATATTTAGCTTGATAAGTATAGTCGGCATGAGAAGGCCGATATTGCTGTGCGATATGGCTGTAGTCTTTACTTCTTTGATCCTCGTTGCGAATCATCATCGCAATCGGTGTGCCGGTGGTATAGCCTTCAAATACCCCCGAAAGTACCTCTACGGTATCGGCCTCACGTCGTTGGGTGGTGATACGCGATTGACCCGGTTTTCGACGATCCAACTCTTCCTGAATAAATGCAGCATCAAACACCAAACCCGCCGGGCACCCTTCTACAATCACCCCGATAGCCGCCCCGTGCGACTCGCCAAAGGTGGCAATTTTGAAAATTTTTCCGTATGTACTTCCCATTATTTTCTGAATAAAAAAATCATTACAATCAACATCGCTATAATAAGCACATTGGCAATATTTCTAATAATTAACTTATAATCGAGCGATAATTTTGCGGTATCCCAATGCTCAATCCCTGTATAAAGCGATGTTGGATCTGATGTATTTAGTTGAGTAGTTTGCAAGTTTTCTCCGTTTACTGTGAGTGTCAGCGAAGAACGCAGGGTATCATATCGTTGTTTTTGAGGATCGAAATATACCCAATAAATTAAATTTTGGAGCGGTATTACTCCGTTTTGCTTAGGTATAATTTGATATTTAAAGTTTTTCTCACCTCTCACTACTCCCTTTTGACGTAGAATATTACTTTCTATTTCTGGTGGATATACATCAAAAAGTGCGTTGGTAGCAAAAATAGGCTCTCTGATTGACTGTAAATTACCTTCACCTATGATTTTGAATTCATAACGATAGCTCTCCCCCGTAGTCATCGTAAGATTGGATACTTTTTCTTCCATTTTGAAGGTCCCAACAAACACTTGCTGACGGGAGTGGTGGCCAGGTAGGTTGCGTACCTGAATTTTTAGTGGTTTAGAATAAAAAGTTTGAAGATAAAATTTTTTGGAATTGTCAGTAGATTGCCCCAACACCTTCATCGTGAGTCCTACTGCTGGGATTTGGATTGTTTGTTGATGTAGCGAAAAAAAGGAGGCTTGATAAATACGATACTCTGTAAAGCGTTTGCCACGAATCGTAATCGGTATAGGAGGTATTTCTTGGAGTTCGAAGTTTTCTTCCCAGCAGTTGGCAGGTTTGATTTGTACCAGTATTTTTT
The DNA here is from genome assembly GCA_046294665.1 of Runella sp. Lineage (GTDB taxonomy): Bacteria > Bacteroidota > Bacteroidia > Cytophagales > Spirosomataceae > Runella. The sequence continues at coordinate 19,999 of JBKBKL010000058.1, read as the reverse complement.
CAAGTTGTTTTTCTACTTCATAAAACTCCATGTCGGCAGTATTACTTTCTGATACCAACAAAGAAAGCCTTAAATTGAATCCTTCTTGTACATATACATTTCGCTTGCTGACACTCACCGCCAAAAAAGCCCCTTGATCTGTAATATTTTCAAGCCCAGGGTCAAACCCAACTTCTGGATTGTCAATAATCTCCTCATTTGATTTTATATCCGAAGATACAACGACGGTTGTACCTTCAGAATTTAGCACTTGTTTGTTTACGATAATATTAAAATTTCCTATATTAAATGTGCCGACTTTGAGTGGATAATAATTTTGTGAGAAAGTATGGGTAACTGTCGTTTTCCCACCGATGGTATTGGTAAGACTGGATTTGGTTGTTTCTCTTCGTTGAAAATTTGCCAATTCGGGAAAAGAGATTGTAGGAACTTGCTCTACGTCCGTTATTTTTACAGAAACTGTAAAAGGCTCATTCAACGAAATTTTAGTGTTACTATACTCTACGACAAAAGGGTTTTGTACAATCTGTCCATGACTTGATAGCACGCTACTCCACCAAAAACCCCAAAATAGTATCCATATTTTGCATTTTGAGTTCATTAAATGTATAACGTTTCTGTAAAAAAGCCTCTCGTTTTTAGTGTACGAGAGGCTTTTCCTTGAATCGGATTATTATCTATTTTGTACTTTTCTTTACAGGAGGTTTGGCAGGAGCTTTAGGCGATGTTTTTGTAGGAGGTGCTGGTGGTTCTGGGGTCGGATTCAAAAATTCTTGTGCAGCTTTATTGCCGGGATCTACTTCCAAAAGTTTGGTAAAATACTCTTTAGCCTTTGCATCGTCTTTCAATGTAATAGCGTTGTAGGCTGCCAAAAACTGATATACAATACGCAAATTTGCCCTCTTGGTATTGTCCATAGGAGTTGTATCTGTTTGGAGCATTTCCAAATATTTCTCCATGTGAGGCACCGCCAATCCATTGGTAATTGCCTCCTCACGCGAGTAAGCGAAATAGTTGGCTTTGGCACGTTGCCCGTATGGATAAATAAAATCCGGCTTTCGCTGTATCATAATGGCATACAAAGAGTCAGCTTTCAAGAAATACTCCCGTCTTTTTTGGCGGAGTGCTACTGAATCAGGGCCTGTCGGAAAAATTCCATTGGCAATATTATAATAGGGAAGCGACAGATTGACATAATCTTGAAGCGAGGGTTCTTTCTCCCATGCCATTGCTTTTTTATAATATTTAATGGCTTTTTCGTAGTCTCTCGCATTGTTGTAGAATGTAGCAATTTCTTTATAGCCATTATCCACAGTATCCATTTCGGCAGCTTTTTCCAAGTTGGCTACGGCTGCATTGGTATCAGCTGGTGTAACTCGTAGCATGGCATTGCCTAAGAAACGGTAATCGCTATCCAAGGCTTTATGTGGCGACATCTGCAAGAACTTTTTCAAGTTTTCAATCGCTTTTTGGTACTGATTTTCTTTGTAAGCTGCCCAGCCGGTCATACGATAGAGGACATCACTTGATCGGCCATTTTTCATTACTTGTTCAATCTTGGCATTGACTTTCTGAAACTCTTCGGCCACAAAATTAAACTGTGCGCTTCGGAGTACGTCGTCGTCGGTAGCACATGGTGCTATTTTTTCTACATAAGCATCAAAATACTTCGAAGCATTTTTGTACTGACGCACATAAAAAAACAATTCGGCGTACTCTTTATTGGCAGGACCATAATCAGGGTCATTGTCTATGGCTTTTTTGAAGTTTTCTTGAGCAAGTTGGTAATTGCGACCTCCCCAATATATTTTTGCAATTTTAGCAAAAGCTCTGCCGAGGCTTGGATTCACTTGGAGGGCATCTTCATACGCTGACACCGCCGGTCCTGCTTCACCTTTCAGATAAAAAGCATCGCCTTTGGCCATATAGACTTCTTGGTTTTTTTGATTGCTTTTGAGCATCAAAGCAATGGCCACATCAGCCAATCTGATGGCTTCGGCTGGATCTGTGGTTTTGTAAATTGGCTTCATCGAATCTATCATCATGTAGCCTGTGTAAGCCTCACTGATACGCTGAAGTACTTCTATATTTCTATTTTTAGTAGATTTAAGTGCATCTGCAAATGATAATTGCGCCCCCGCTCTGTCGCCTTTGGCCAATGCTACTGCTCCCAGACCTACTTTGTTGAGTGCATTTTTGGGGTCAGCGGCCAAGCCTTTTTCAAAAGCGGATTTGGCCATGTCGGGCTGTTTGGTGCGCAGGAAATAATATCCTAAATAAAATTGATTTTCAGCAGAGGGATTGGCCGCCAGTTTTTCAAAGGTTTCTTTGGCCAAACAGGCTTGATTTCCATCCAATTGTTTTATGCCGGTGGCGGCATCTTGGGCAAACGCCTGACTGCAAACAAATATGCTTACTGCAAACGCTCCTAACCACGATTTAAACTTACTGTTCATCTTTATATTAGCTGGTAAAAAAGGGGTGATTAAGTTTTAATGACTCGAAAACGGGAAACAAAACTATAAAATTGTAGTTTAAAGGAAAATTTTTATATCTCTTTCTTTATGATTACTTCTCTATTAAATGGTTTTGTAGGCCATAAACCACATTTTTCGATGATTAGACTACCTACATCTCGCATGATATAATTGACCAATCCACTACCCAACCCTGCGTGCATTTCACGACTTATAGCATATACTTTTCTATGTAATGGATAATTGCGCAATCCTAAATCACGTTGAAATGGTTGATAAAAATCTTCTTTACTTGGATTATTTTTTTCAGAAAGCCCTACTACTTTCAATTGTTGAGCGTATTTGGGGGCAAGAGGGCTATCGCCGTCGCTGATCCAATTGACACCGATAAATCCCAATGCATGAGGGGTATTACTTACATATTCTATGACCTTTTGGTTAGAACCTGCCGAGTAAACACTGATACCTTCTAAACTCGTAATCCCAAACTTAGCCATTATAAAATTTAGATTGCTGGAGTTGGCATTGTCAAAAACTAATGTAATCTTTTGTTTTAGGTTGCCTCCTTGCAATTCAGACCAGCTATTCAACTTGCCTTTGAATATATTAGACAACTCCTTCAAAGTAATAAGTGTGTCGGTATTCGCCTTATTGACCAGCAATGCTACCCCGTCAATGGCAATAGGCTGGGGGTTATATCGGATTCCTTGTTGTTTGAAAATATTTTTTTCCTTTTCGTTCAACTCACGTGTCGTAAATACTACCCTCGCACTATCTTGTAGCATCATCATTACGGCCTCTTGTTCTGGCCGATACACCACATTGAACTTTGTTTCGGTGTAAGTCGCCTCATAAGCCTGATATATTTGGTCAAGCATCGGCTTGAGGGATTCGTCAGCAGAAATAGTTACTTTTCCGAATCGGCTAGAGTCTTGTGGTACGCTGCAACTCACGATTAAAAGAGAAACAAGAGCCAGTATTTTAATTATTTTCATTTTTGTAAAGGCTATATCCTCGATAAAATCTATAAGTACCATACGCAATAAGCATCGCCGCAAAAAGATACCTCAACATACCCGAAGGCAGCATACCAAAAGTAGCGGAGGAGGCCGCTAAAAAGAGACCTCCTCCAAGATATGCTATTCCCATTGTCATACCCAGCGTTGCAGACAACTGCTGGTGAAGTGGTCTTCGCTTCATAGTATTACTCTAAAACAAAACTAACAGGTAGATTATATTTTACCCGAACGTTTCGGCCAGACTGCTTTCCGGGCTTCCATTTGGGCATACCTTTGATGACGCGCTGTGCTTCTTCGTCGCAGCCAAAACCAAGTCCTTTCAATACTTGTACATCTTGGATACTTCCGTCGGTATTGACTACAAATGTCAAAAATACTTTGCCAGAGACATTGGCACGAGAAGCGGCTGCTGGATACTTAATATTTTTACTCAAGTACTGCATCAGCGCACTCATACCACCCGGAAACTCAGGTTGTTGTTCTACCACTTGAAAAATCTGGTCTTCGACGGGGGCAGCCTCTACTACCTTTACTTCTTCTTTGACAGGAGCAAGTTCAGTAGGTGCCACAATCGTTTCGGCAGCATTTTCGTCCCCTTCTTGAGTTTTATTGGAGATGACAGCCTTCTGAAGTTCTTCTACGACGGGTGGAGGTGATTCTTCAGGTACTTTTTCATCTTGTTTAACTTCTGGGGGTAAGAACCGTACTGTTGCCACTTTCGGCATCTCGATAGGCGGTGGCGGTGGTGGCGGCGGTTCGTTAGGGTCAATGGGCGGTGGTGGTATTTTCATCAAGTCTATTTCGCTCATGTTTAGCTGCTGTTCTTCCTTAGGAATCAGACTAATGAGCGCTGGAGAGAGCATTGCCAACAAAAAGAGAGCTCCTCCAATAGCTGTTGCCTTTGTAAGCGTAGGGCGATACGCTTTCCTTAGGTCATACGCACCATACGCCTTATTACGATTCTCGAATATTATGTCATCGAGTGTCATCGCGTTTGCTTGTGTTTCAGCCATAGCGTTGGTTGTTTAAAGTTAATTTGCTTTATCTCCTAATAATTCTTTTTCGCTATCGGTAAGCATATCTACCAATGCGTAACGTTTTGTTTTTGTGATAGGCATTTCGTCAAGAGCATCTACCACATTTTTGTAGTTGCTACTTTTTAGAGGCTTAATCACGCATACAAATTGACTTTGACCCTTTTCGTCTTTCCCCCACTCACGATCTACTTGCGCTTGTGCTTGAAAGATAAGTTTACGTAATTCGGGGCCATAAGAAACCTTCTTCATGTCCGTTTTAGCCTTCTCATCGTCAGCCGCAATACGGTCTAAAGCCCAAACGGTGTCATCTTTTCCCAAAAAAAGAGTGAGTACTTTTGAAGCTTTGAGTGGTTCTGTTTCTTGCTTGTTCTCATTTTGTTTATCCGGAACTGCAAGCGACATAGACGAGGGTTTGCTAAGTGTCGTGGCCAAGATAAAGAAAGTGATAAGTAGGAAGCCTAAATCCACCATAGGAGTCATATCAATCCGAGTAGAGGCTTTCTTACTACGAACCTTACCACCTTTTTCATTACCACCACCGCCTTGTGCTATTTCTGCCATTTTTTTAGAGTGTTTTTGTTAAAAGGTGAATAAAATTAATCATCAGCTTTCCAACCTTGTGGAGGTGCTTCGGTTCCTGTAATCAAGTTGAACTTATTGATGTTTTGAGCTTGTAAAGAGTTCATCACATCTTTGAAAACAGGAAACTTTGAAGCCTTATCGCCTTTGATAGCGATACGTAAGTCAGGGTTGGCACGGCGGGCTTGATAAACCCACTTGGCAAGTTCGTTTTGAGCGGTTGAATCTACGGGAATACCCGGTTGTACTATCTCTTTGAATTTGTCAGGGCTGGCAATACCAGCGTCTAACCATTGAGCAAGTCCACGCATAGGTACTCCAAAATTGGCTTGCAACGAAAACAGTTTTTTCTGTTTATCATTGAACTGAAGACCTTCAGATTGGGCTACGTTGTCCAACATGGCCAGACGAGTAGTCTGGCTATCAACCCCAAAATAAACCTTGCCGTCATTACCAACACTAATAATCATAATGTCTTTGTCGGGAACTTTGATAGCCGAGATAGATGAGGGTGTTTCGATAGTAGCCGCATCTTGTGCCTTAAACTGAGCAGTCAAAATGAAGAAAGTCAGTAGAAGGAAGGCTACATCGCACATGGCCGTCATATCCATCATCGGATAGTTCCGCTTGGGTTTAACTGCAGGCATAGTGTTTTTGGTTTAAATTGACGATACAAATGTAATATTAAAAAATACAAAAAGCAAATTTCTATATATAAAAATTTTATATAATATATTTGCTTGTTGTCTTTTAGTTGTGAGCAGAGAAGTTTTGTTGAATGCTCAAACCGATTTCGTCAATTTTATAAGTCAATGTATCAATGCGGCTTGTAAAATAGCTGTACATGATAGTAGCAATCGCTGCCGTACCAATGCCTAAAGCAGTGTTTACAAGTGCTTCGGAGATACCCGTTGCCAATGCACCAGTATCGGGAGCACCGGTATTACCCATGGCAGCAAAAGCGCGAATCATACCCAATACTGTACCAAGAAGAGCCGTCAGAGTTGATACTGAAGCCAGTGTAGCAATGATGGTCAAGTTTTTCTCCAACATAGGCAACTCAAGAGAAGTAGCTTCTTCTACCTCTTTTTGAAGAGCGGCTAACTTTTGATCTTTGCTCAATTCATTGTCGGTACGAAGTTGAATAAACTTACTAAGAGCTGTTTTTACTACGTTACCGACAGAACCTTTTTGACGATCGCACTCTTTGATAGCTGACTCAACTTCGTTCTTGTCAAGTAGGTTTTTGATTTTACGAACGAACTCATCAATGGATCCCTTTCCGTTGGCACGACCAATAATGAAGAAACGCTCAATAGAAAATACCAATACTGTAAGGAAACAAGTGAACAACAAAGGTACAATAGGACCTCCTTTGTACACGATTCCGAAATAATCTCCTGACTTAGGACCTTTCTCATGGTCTCCGTCAATGAAGTGGCTTGGGTCACCACAGATAAACTGGTATGCAGCGATACCAATAAGTAATAAAATAGGAATCACAAAAAGGGGATTCAAACCTCCTGATTGTTTTTTGGGGGCGGCGGCTTTAGCCGGAGCGGGAGATGTAGCCTTCTTTTCCATCAGACTTACTTTTAGGGTTTAAATTGAATAAATAGTTTAAGTGTTTACGCTGTAAAGAAAACGAAAAATTTAATTGTAAATGATTTGAGTAAGAAAATTTTTGTTGGCAATTTTTAAAAAAACTTATAAAAAGTACGGCACAAATCTATAATTTTCATGCTTAAAAATGCTGCTCTCAATATTAGTTTTTTGAAAAATTTTGATTTTTCTCATTTTGTAAAAGCAAACCAAAACTTTTTTTGAAAGAAAATAAAAACGGACTTTTACTCATTGAGCGTTTTAGAGGAAAAAATCAGGGAGTAATTCGTGGTCGGCTATGGGAGCGTATTTGTAATGCTCAAAGTCAGTGATACCTTCGGCACGTAGTATATCTTCATCTACAAAAAAATTGCCTGTACAAGACCTGCTATCTTTGCTTACTATGGTGTAAGCTGCATCAGCCATAATTTCTGGCTTACGGCATCTCCTGATGGACGCTTCACCGCCAAGTAAATTTTTGACTGCGGCGGTGGCAATAGCCGTTTTGGGCCAAAGGGCATTGAAAGCAATCCCTTGTTTTCTGAATTCTGCTGCCATTCCTAAGACACACATACTCATACCATATTTGGCCATAGTGTAGGCTATGTGAGGGCCAAGCCAACGTTCTTCCATATTTAAGGGTGGCGAAAGATTGAGAACATGGGGGTTGGAGGCCTTGAGCAAATGAGGAATGCAGGCTTTGCTCGTCAAAAAAGTACCTCTTGTATTGATTTGATGCATCAAATCGTAGCGTTTCATATCGGTAGCAAGTGTCGAAGTAAGATTGATAGCACTGGCATTGTTGACAAGTATGTCTATTCCTCCAAATGCCTCAACAGCTTTTTGTACAGCAGCATATACTTGCTCTTCCTGACGTACATCTACTACTACCGGGAGGGCTTTACCTCCTGCTGCTTCAATCTCGGCTGCCGCTGTGAAAATAGTCCCCGGAAGTTTGGGGTGGGGTTCGGTCGTTTTGGCGGCTATGACGATGTTTGCCCCTTCTTTGGCAAGGCGTAGGCCAATGGCTAAGCCTATGCCTCGGCTTGCTCCTGTAATAAAAACTGTTTTCCCTTTAAAACTATGAGTGTTCATTCTTGATGTGTAAGGTTATAATTGGCACGATTTATGTTGAAAAAATAGGGTATGAAATCTTCTATGACCAATACCGTTTTTTATGTATTTGCGCTATGCTGGCCTATAATGAAGGTACAAGCACAGGCCGATTGTGAAACTATGGCAGCACCTGTCATCAGTTCCGAAAAACAGATTACTTGTAGCGGGCAGCCTGTTGTTTTGAAAGCTATTGGGTGTGAAGGTACTATCGTTTGGTCAAATCAAAAAACGGGTGCTTCTCTTACGGTTTACCCTACTAAGACCACAACTTATACAGCCTACTGCAAAAAAGAGGCTTGCCGGAGTAAAAATTCAAATGAAATTACTGTTTCTGTTTCGATTCCTGCTACTCCTACCATAGAAGCGACCAAAACCCAAATATGCTTTGGCGAATCTGTCACACTCAAAGCCAAAGGCTGCCCCGGCGATGTCATCTGGTCTGACGGGCAAATAGGTCATCAAATCACCATTCAACCTCTCCAAACAACCTCCTACACGGCTACTTGCCGTAGTGAAGGCTGTGTAAGTTGTTTTGCCGACGATATCGTCATTACGGTTCTTGGAGGTGAGCCGTTACTACTGACCCCCTCCAAAACAATAATATGTCCGAGCGAGCAGATAACTATTGCTGCCAAAGGAAATTGTAGTGGACAAGTGAAGTGGTCGACGGGCGAAACAGGTAGTTCAATCGTAGTGAAACCTACAAATACCACCGAATACATCGCTCAATGTGAGGGAACAACTTGCAACACAGCAAAAAGTACAACGATTGTTCAAGTTTCGCCTCCTACTGCCCCCAGATTGCAAACCAGTAAACAATCTGTGTGTAAAGGAGAAACCATCGTTTTGAACGCAGACGGATGTAGTGGAATTGTGAAATGGAGCAATGGGGCGGAAGGGCGTAGTATTGAAATAAAACCCGAAATAAATACCCAATATACTGCTATCTGTAAGCGCGGAGATTGTGAAAGTGTATCTTCGCTACCACTTTTGATTTGGGTAGAGGGGCAGGTGCCAAGCCGTCCTCAAATAGCCACCGAAATTTCAAACAAATGCCCTTACACAACGGTAGATTTATCATCTTTGATTGTGCCAAAATCAGACCCTACACTAATTTATGAAGCACGTGTAGGCGAAAGCCCCACTTCGACATTGGTAGCAAATGTAGGTGCTGTGTCCGAAAATCGTACCTATTTCATATTTGCCAAGACACCTTCTGGCTGCTACAGCTTGCCCGCTGCGGTCAAAGTAACCATACAACATTGTGATAACCCTCTGGCAGCGTGTGTTACGAATCCTGCCACCGCAGAGATTTCTAAAATCGAGAAAACAATCGCTGGCAATTATTATATGGAGGGCAAAATCGGCGGAGCAGCTCTCATAGGCAAATGGAGCAGCAACGGCACAGGTACCTTCAACACAACCACTGGTCTGAACACGATCTATGCACCATCGCTTGAAGACAGACAAGCCGGAAGTGTTACAATTTTTTTTAAAAGTGATGACCCCGACGGAGAGGGAAATTGCCAACCGGGAATCTCCCAAAAAAGTCTATCAATAGCCCCCACCCCCGAGCGTCCAAAAGAAATGATAGGTGTCAATAAATGGGTAAAAAATGCAGTCTTTTTGAGCAAGGGATTGGTGGAAATTGAATACGGTATCCAGATAGTCAATATGGGAGCGCACGACTTGGTCGAGGTACATTTGAAAGATAGTTTAGACCAAGTTTTCAAAAATGGCGCAGTTATTGTAGAAAAACCTTTGGTGAAAGCAATAGACACCAATACAGGTATGGAAGTAGCTTGGGGCATCGAAAAAAATTATACTGGCCAAAATGGCCATTACGATTTGCTCGTTCCCGAAGAAAGTTCGTTGTCGGCTGGCCAAGCACGCACTATTTCTTTGAAAGTAAAAGTAAACATTGACCATGCACAAGATACTGTATTTTATAATATCTCTTATGCCACAGCACTCGATATCAACGGACATCTTTGCCAAGATAAATCGGCCAATGGCAGCTGGCCTGACCCCAACCAAAACGAAGACCCTACCGATGATAGTGAAGCTACCCCCATAGCTCTCAACAGCATACTAGATACAGATAAAACCATTTTCATACCAGAAGGATTCTCGCCGAATAGTGACGGAATCAATGACTTTTTTGTAATCAAAAAACCAAGTTCGGTCATTTTGTCGTTAGAAATTTATAATCGGTGGGGGGGCTTGGTGTTTCAGCGGCAAGACTACAAAAATGACTGGAACGGTGGCAATGGCTACGATCAACTTCCCACGGGTACTTATTTTTATGTAGTCAAGACCCATGACGGTCGTGAGTTTTCAAGATTTTTTACGCTCACCCGTTGACAAAAGCCTTTTAATTTGAGAGATACATTTTTGACTAAGATTGAGAGCTTCAAAATATTTGTAATAATGATTAGATTCCAACACTTTTATTTGGCCATGTTATTTGCCATCAAAACAATGGCTCAAGTGCCTGTAAAAGAACCTCTTATACAGCAAGCACAGCGATATTTTGATACTCAATCGTATGCAAAGTCAGTAGCTTTGTACGAGGAAATACTGGCTGATACAATATCGTATCCTAAAGAGCAGCGGCAACGAGCTTTGCTACAAAGTGCTTTTGCTTACTCTCAACTGGGCGATAGCCAAAAAGCCGAGCAATACTATCAGCGTATCATTGCCGATTATGGCGAACAGTTGATGACCTCCCAGCATTACTTAACTTTTGCTAAAGTCTTGGCCAACAATGGTAAAATGCAAGAATCGCAGCGGTGGTATGAGCGTTCTCAAAATGTACAACTTACCGAACGTCAGCAATCGCAACGAGCCGAAACATTAACTAAAAGAAAAATCTCCTATCGTCTTGATTATCTTTCCATCAATACTCCCAATGCAGAGTTTAGTCCGATGTATTTTCGAAATGGGCTGGTGTATGTATCGGGCAAAGCACCTTCGTTGGTTTCGTCAGAAACTACCCAAAAAGGATTCTTAGACTTGTATTATGTAAGCAGTCCCGACCAAATACCCTCTGTATCTTTATCGGAAGATGACAAAAAAATGGGTGCTTCCAATCCTCCTCGACCTATTTCCTCCAACAGCGGTCGAATCTTGGGGAGCGATGCCTACACACGTATCACTTCCAACGACTCACCTACTGCGGGTACATTCAATAGCTACGGTCTTAATGACCCGACGGCAGGTGGAAGTGGTGAAGCCCCAAAGCCCGGCAAACCTATCCCGTTTAGCAAGACCCTCAATACCCGTTTTCACGAGGGACCGGCCACTTTCACTGCCGATGGCTCACACATCATCTTTACTCGAAACAATTTCAACGAAGGGAAAAAAGGCAAAAGTGAAGATAATGACATAAAACTCAAACTCTACACTGCTCAGTGGGGTCGAGATGATTGGACAAACGTGAAGGAATTACCCTTCAACAGCGACGACTATTCTACTGCCCACCCTTCATTGAGCAAAGACGGCAGCCTTCTTTATTTTGTTTCAGATATGCCCAAAGGTTTTGGAGGAAAGGATATTTATGTGTCGCGCAAAGAAAATGGTCAATGGGGCAAGCCCGTCAATCTTGGCAAAGAACTCAACACCAAGCAAGATGAGTTGTTTCCGTTTATAGATGAACGTGGCAATCTCTACTTTTCTACTGCTGGCCGCAAAGGAGGTTTAGGTGGGTTAGATTTGTACTACGCTGTCTTGAGCAAAGACGGCACCAAAGTCATCGAAGTACTGCACCTTGATGCCCCCATCAATTCAAAGGGTGATGATTTTGGCATCGTTACGGATGGTGATCGCACCACGGGATATTTTAGTAGTAACCGTCGCGAAGGCGACGACGACATCTACCGCTTCACCCGTGAAAGTTCTCTCTACGAATGTCGCGAACTATTACTCAAAGTATTTGAAAGTGCTACCTTAAGTGCCGTTGAAAATGCTACCATCAGCATCCGGAATCGAGTCGGTGGTGAAGAAATCCAAACTCCCCTTCAAACTGATGCTAACGGCTGGGCGCATTTGTGTTTATCTTCAGACAATGACTTTGTTTTTACTATTTCAAAGGAAGGATTCATAGATCATACCGTTGGGTTTTCGACACGCTATCTTACCGACGACAAACCCTCTCGACTGGAGGTTGGCTTGGAGAAGCCCATTATACAAGTGGTAGTAGCACCAGTAGAAACCGAAAAAAGAAATATAGAAACCGAGAAACCAGAGGAAGACAAACAACCCTTGCGCAATTCGCGGGTAAGTGGGGTGGTTCGTACCGAAACGGACCGCCGACCTATTGAAGGGGTGCGTGTTCGACTTCGCAACGAATGTACCAAGAAAGTACTCGAAACTATCACAGGCCCAGATGGTCGTTATAACTTTGAAATTACAGAGGGCTGCGACTATACCCTTATTTATTCTAAAGACACTTATGGTACCAGTACTATAAAACTACCCAAAATGCCCAAAAAATCGGCCCCCAAAGTGGTTTCCAAAGATGTGGGGCTACTCAAAGAGGGTGATGTGGTACAATTGGACAACATTTACTACGACCAAGGAAACTCTGACCTTAGACCCGCTTCTAAGCGGCACTTGGACGAGATTGTCAGCACCATGAAACGCTACCCCTCACTAAGAGCCGAAATCCTCTCGCATACCGATAGCCGAGGTGATGCCAATTTCAACCTCACGCTTTCGCAAAAGCGCGCTCAAGCGGTGGTGGACTATTTGGTACAGCAGGGGGTTGCCAAAAATCGTTTAAAAGCTACCGGTATGGGCGAAACAATGCCCGTCAATGGCTGTGTGGACGGAGTGATTTGTACCGAAAGCGAATACCAACGCAACCGCCGAACAGAGTTTAAAATACTCGAAATCAGATAACTCAATATCGTTTTTTGTCTTTTTTTCTTCTTATTTTCAAGAAACACTTCTCCATATAGCTCTGATGATTCATGGCTTTTTTATGGATCTTCTGATTTATACTCGTTCAAATTTGGTTTGCGAAAAAACCTCATAGTTTTCATTTAATTAATCAATGGATTATGTTGTTAGTTATTCGCAAACCTATGAGGTTTAAGTATAAAAAGCTATTTTTGGCACTTGAGTAGTACTTTAGAATAAGTCGTTTATTTTTTTCAACTCAACCAAAAATGGGGATACGTTCGGTTCTTAGCAAACCTTTGGCACAATACGTCTTGGCCAAGCAACAACAATGGATTTACGATGCTCCCAATACTCAACTTCGCTGGCTCAATCGTCTAACACGAAAAGCAAAGGACACGGCTTTTGGTAAAGACCATTTCTTCAAAGATATTTTTACCTACGAAGATTTTAAACAAGCCGTTCCTGTCAGGGATTATGAAGACCTCAAGGGATATATACAGCGTATCATCGAAGGTGAGCAAAATATTCTCTGGCCCGAAATGCCCATTTATTTTGCTAAAACCTCCGGTACTACTTCGGGGGTCAAGTATATTCCAATCACCAAAGACTCTATCCCAAATCATATCAACTCTGCCCGCAATGCTATTCTGAATTATATCGCTCAGACGGGACAGTCAGCATTTTTGGATAAAAAACTCATCTTTTTGTCGGGAAGCCCCGTGTTGGACACCAAAGGAAGTGTACCCACGGGAAGGCTTTCTGGAATCGTCAATCACCATGTACCGGCTTATCTTCGCTCCAACCAACTTCCCAGCTATGATACCAACTGCATCGAAGAATGGGAAGAAAAACTCGAACGCATCATAGACGAAACCCTCAACCAACCCATGTCGTTGATTTCGGGGATTCCACCCTGGGTGCAGATGTACTTCGACCGCATCGTAGCACGTACCGGAAAACCCGTCAAAGATGTTTTTCCTGATTTTCAGTTGTTTATTTATGGAGGTGTAAATTTTGAACCTTATCGTGCCAAATTGTTTGATACCATCGGCAAAAAAATAGACTCCATCGAAACCTACCCGGCATCAGAGGGCTTTATTGCTTTCCAAGACCGTCAAGATGATTCGGGGCTTTTACTTTTGGCCGATTCTGGTATTTTCTTTGAGTTTATTCCAGCCGATCGATTTTTTGACGAAAATCCTTCTAGACTTACATTGGCAGAAGTAGAAATCGGCAAAAACTACGCTCTCATCATCAACAACAATGCTGGCCTGTGGGGCTACTCCATCGGCGATACTGTCAAATTTGTATCCAAAGACCCTTACCGGTTGGTAGTTACAGGGCGTATCAAGCATTTTATTTCGGCTTTTGGTGAGCATGTCATCGGCGAAGAGGTCGAAAAAGCCCTACAATATGCCATGCAAAAGCAGCCTCACACCGAAGTAGTAGAGTTTACGGTAGCTCCTATGGTTACGCCCTCAGAAGGGCTGCCCTACCATGAGTGGCTCATTGAGTTTGCCAAACCTCCCCAAGACCTCCAACGCTTTGCAAGTGATATTGACCAAAAACTAACGGAGCTTAATGTTTACTATGATGATTTGATTTCGGGGGGTATCCTTCGACCTCTCAAAATCACTCCTCTCCCCCCCCATTCTTTCATCAATTATATGCGGTCATTGGGTAAATTGGGCGGCCAAAATAAGGTACCTCGCTTGGCCAATCACCGCGAAATTGCAGATGTTTTGATTACCCTTCAAACGTATTGATTTCATTGTATTTATGACAAAAATTAGATGACCGTTTACTAAATACTTGATTATCTTTTAGTCCATTTTTTGGCAGTTGAACAATTTTTGGCTACCTTTACGTTAATATGGTCAAAATGTGACCCAAAAAAACAACGAAAGTCTATCTATTTTAAAGATTCGTTGTATTGTTTCACCAACCAAAAAATGTTTTGAAAAATAAGCAATGTATCATCTTATCAACGCTTCTATTATCGTCTTTAGGAGCCAATGCCGAGGGGTTTAATGAATCCTCCTGTATTCGTTTTTGTAATGAACCACTCCCCATTTACCAAAATCAAGTATTACGTCATTTTGAATCCGCACTGCGCCATACTGCCAGTATGACCGCCCCACAAATCAGAACACGCGCCACGTATTTTTTCAATACGATAGAGCCAATTTTGGCACAATATCAAATCCCACTCGATTTTAAATATTTATGTATCGTAGAAAGCACCTTTAGTGCTACGGCCATGTCGCCCAAAGGTGCTTATGGGTATTGGCAGTTTATGCCTCACACCGCCCGTGCTATGGGACTGGTAGTCAATGATGAAATAGACGAACGCGAGAATCTCGTCAAATCTACTCATGCCGCTTGTCGGTATTTTTTGGATTTGTATCGTGAGCTGGGGTCTTGGTCAATGGTGGCAGCCGCTTATAATGCCGGCCCCACCAAAGTGAAGGCGTTTTTGGCACGTCATGGCAAACATACTTCCTACTATCACCTTCGCATAAGCCCTGAAAATCAGCGGTATTTGTATCGTGTGTTGGCGGCAAAAGAACTACTCAGCCGCCCCGAAGTGTACGCCAAAGTATTCGCAGAAGAGCTAAGTTTTTCTCAATTTTTTCGTCAATTTGGGGTTTCGTTGGGGCTTGTATCTCCGCCCAAAGTAAAAAAACAAAACAATACTCCTCTGAAAGAGATTCCTGCCGAAACTATCTCGGATTTGACAATGGCACTGCTTACAGGTTTTGAGGAAATGATCCCCTTAGTATTCAAACGCAATGCTTTGGCACTACTGGTACGGGACAACCAAGAAGAAGTTTCGTTGATTAATCAAAACCTACCCAAAAAACACCGAGTTTTATGGTGGCCGGTGCCACGTATCAATACACGCAAACGTAACGATTTGAAAACACTACTTGCCGAAGCGCGTCCCAAATCATCGCTACGCCATACCTCCAAATTGGTCTAAAAATGGAATTTATCGAAACACCTCATGCCCCCCTTCCCGGGGGGCATTATTCTCAAGCCATCGTACATCATAACTTGGTTTATGTATCAGGGATTTTGCCTATCACACCTTCAGGAGAAAAACTGACTGACGATAATATCGAGGTACAAACCCTTCAAGTCTTAAAAAATTTAGAGGCAATTCTTTCGGCGGCTGGCACTGATAAAAACAAAGTACTGAAAGTAACCGTTTATATCAGCGACATGGAAGACTGGAGTAAAGTCAATGCACATTATGCCACTTTTTTTGAATCTCACAAGCCTGCTCGTTCGATAGTGCCTGTGGGAACGCTTCACTACGGCCTCAATATCGAACTGGAGGCTATTGCAACCCTTTAAGCCACTTCCGGTAGCGTCAGCAAGGGGAGGGTATGTGGGTCATTGTGGCGAATGTAGCGTTTGAAAAAACTTTTAATTTTCATATAAAGTACCCCAAAAACCGCTTCTTTGAAAATCTTGGTGGACATTTTGGACTCCCCCTTTGTGCGGTCTGTGAAGATAATGGGGACTTCAGTGAGTTGATAGCCGTATTTCCAAGCATTGAATTTCATTTCTATCTGAAAGGCATAACCTACAAATTTCACTTCATCGAGGCCGATACCTTCCAGCACATCGCGTTTGTAGCATACAAAACCCGCCGTAGGATCCATGATGCTCATACCCGTAACGAATCTTACATAAACCCCCGCAAAATACGACATCAGCACCCTTCCCATAGGCCAATTGACCACGTTTACGCCTTTGATATAACGTGAGCCAACAGCTACCTCATGCCCTTGTACGGCACAGGCTTCATAAAGTCTGACCAAGTCGGTAGGATTGTGTGAGAAATCAGCGTCCATTTCAAATAAATACCGATACCCTTGTGCCAATGCCCACTTGAAGCCATGTATGTACGCTGTGCCGAGTCCTTGTTTGCCTTTACGCTCCAAGATATGTAAACGCCCCACAAACTCCGCTTGAAGTTGTTTTACTTTCTGGGCAGTACCGTCGGGGGAGCCATCGTCCACAATTAAAATATCGAATGATTTGGGTAACTCAAAAACTCTTCGAATGATGGCTTCGATGTTTTCGATTTCGTTGTAGGTCGGTATGATGACGATGCAATCTTTCATGGCAACAAGGGTTGTAAGGTTAGTTCATTTTTGTCTTCTACAAAAACGATTCCAAACCACATAGAATTATATCCTAATTTACTAAAAAATTCATAAATAAGAAGCAAATGCTTTCAAATCAGCTTGTTATAAAGACAATGTTGCTTTCAGTAGTACTTTTTATTTTTTATTGAGAACTCGATTTACAACAAACGCTGACAGTAGCTGCCAGCGTTTGATTTTTAGAGAAATCGTAGTCTTATAATCTTCTAATCCAAATGTTGCGGAATTGAGTCTTGTTGCCATGGTCTTGAAGTTTTATGACATCTTCGCCATGCGCTTCTGGGTAATGATGCAAGCCTATGTAGAGTGTAAGGCCATTGATAGTGGTGTTGTTTTGAACCAGTACGCCATTGTGTAACACCGTGATACGCGCAGGGGCATCGAGCCGCCCATCGGGCTTGAAGCGTGGGGCAGTATAAATTACGTCGTAGGTATTCCACTCCAGCGGTGATTTCATGGCATTGACCAAAGGAGCATGGTCTTTATAGATACTGGCTGCTTGACCGTTGCGATATGTGCGGTTTTGGTAAGAATCCAAAATCTGCAATTCATAACGGTCTTGGAAAAACACCCCACTGTTGCCACGTCCTTGTCCGGCACTTTCTACTACATCGGGGGCACTAAATTCGAGGTGTAGCTGGCAATCGCCAAATTTGAGTTTGGTTTTGATGTCGCCTGTACCGGGTACTACTTCGAAATGATCATTGTTAACAATTTTCCACGGTGCAGGTCCTCCATTTTTGGCCGATACCCACTGGTCAAGATTTTTTCCGTCAAACAATACGATAGCATCGGAAGGAGGGTCAGAGGGTGTTTTACCGGGTTTTACTACAGGTACTTCAGGCTCCCAAATTTCGGTCATTTCGGGCTTCATCGGCATTGGAGAAACTGCCGGTGGGGTACTTGGATAATCTCTTTGTGCAAAAGCCGCTGTTGTAGAAACAAACAACGCCACAATCAAAAGGTTCTTTTTCATTGGTTGATTAGATGTTTTTTGAGAGAAAGTGTTTACGAGGCTTTATCTAACGAAAAATAAATGGTGTTTGTACTTTATTGACAAACAAATACACTCAAATAGTCGGGTGATGAAGAGGAGATTTGTTTGAGCGTCAGCGAAACGTCTTGAGGCAGGACCTCCGCAGTACGTTTCAAGAGTTGCTCTGCTGCCGATTTTTCGTTCAACTCATGTCTGATTTGGCTTCGGGTTATTTTGAGTTCTTTTTTGCGAGAAACGCTCAGAGGAGTCAGTTTTAAATCGTAGTCTTTGTAATTTTTCAGTTGGTCGGCTATCTCATGTGCCAACGATTTGGCAGCGGCATCGTAAAATACCTCTACTTGCCAAATTTGTCGAGGTTCGATGATACGACGTACCAACGAGGCTTTTTTGGGAGTGGTAGCGGCAGGTTTTGGGGTGGGCTTGTCGGCAGAGGGATTCAAGATAGCCGCTATGCCCGACACCAACCCCAATACCAGCGTAAGCCCCATAAACATACGAATCGAACGGAGCATTTCGGGGCGAGGCTTCGGGCGGCTACTCTCGCGATTGAGCAAAAAAAACGACAAAATAAACGCAATCGCACTCAAGCCCGAAATACCATATTTGAGAAACTCCGCCAGTTCGCTAACTTGAAATTGTAACAGCATGATTTTAAGTTCGTTGTCCGAGAATACTATTTATGAAAGCCTCCGTGAAACCCTGTGTGAAGATTCCACAAAATTGACAATCCACTGCGCCACTTCGATATTTTGCAGGGGCAAAGTTAAGGTTTTTAGTTGGCGTTCGACTTTTTCTGGACCGATTCGTTCGTTACGATTCAGCATCAATGCTTCTTCATAAGGTTTCGTAAACTCGGGGTGGGCTTGAAGGCCAATCATCGTTTGGCCGACTTGTATCATACCATACCGACAATCTGGCGTGGTAGCCAGCACTTGGGTATCCGGTGGTAAGGTGATGATTTGGTCTTGACACATCATCAGTAAATTCCATTTGTAGTAAGGCTCTCCTTTCCATTCAAACCCATGAACCCCCACACACCACCCAATATCAGCTTTTTGAACTTTTCCGCCCAAAGCCTCTCCCAGCATTTGATGTCCAAAACAAATACCTACGTAGGGTTTTTGCACTCTATAAAGTTGTTGTACAAAATCTTTGAGCCAATCAATCCATGGCTCATCGTCATAAACTGAAAACTTAGAACCAGTACAAAAATAAACGTCGGCTTCGTCGAAATTTTGAGGAACATGTCCATTGACGACATCGTAAAAAACCCATTGCCAGTAGGGAGCCAAAGGCGTGAACAATGCCAAAAACATTTCGCGGTAGTCGCCTGCGATTGGTCGAAACTCATCGCGTACATGATCACATTCGAGTAGGGCGATTTTGAGAGTTGGGAGCATCATTTGATGTTTAATACAATTTATCTTCAAACACTTTCAAACCTATTGAGTTATCATAACAAACTACATTTTTCTAAGTTCAACATCATTTCCCCGTGGTTAGCCATGAAAAGATTTATTTTTCATTTTAAATTGAAAACTCTGTAAAACTATAAAACACTGATAATGAATAGTTTAATTTTAATAATTGGAATAAGATTTGGCAAAAACTACCTTTGTTGGAACTATGGAACATTTTGAAAGCTACATCACATCATTTTTGTCGTGCTTTACCGATATTCGAGTAAAAAAAATGCGACATTGTTACTGGAAAAGATGAAAACAGGTCAATCAACGAAATTATGGAGTCTTTCCTCAGATTCCAATGAGTACGAACGTTTTCTAAATTTACTGAGCGGACGCTTGAAAAATAGCCTAACGCCCGACTCGATTAATGCCCAAACGCTTCGAGCAGGCTTGTCGAATTTATCTTTTAAAACTCGCGTTGAGGTCATTCACGACGGTTCGGATATTCGTAAGCCATATAGTAAAGCACTTCCTCATTTAGCAAAGGTAAAGTCATTAGAAAAACAAACAATCAATGGCTACAACACCTTTAATACAGTAGTAATCAATGATTTAGACAAGCAAATTCATTTGTTGGCGAGTACCCCTTATTCTACTGCTGACCCCAATTATAACCAAACTAT
>JBKBKL010000057.1:0-24586 GCA_046294665.1 Runella sp. | reverse complement strand
TATCAATGGTTTACATAGTTAATTTTTCGCAAACCTATGAGGTTTAAGTATATTATATGAAAACTTGAAGTGATGATATGAAGCCAACCAAAAACAGGGTGTTTTGCCAAAATTGTGATAGAGTTAAGATGCTCTTTGAAACAGAGCGGCAAGCTCTCAATTTTATCAAATTCAATAGTGAGGAAATTGAATCTACCTCAGGCTACAGCCCCAAAAGAGCCTATTTTTGTAGCTTTTGTGCAGGCTGGCACATCACACATATCGAAGAAGAAATAGGACCTTCGAGAAAAGAACAACTGCTCGAAAAAATAAAACAACAGGAACAAGAGAAAAAATCAAAAGCTAAATCGAAAAGCAACGGCCCGCTTCCTACCACACAAGACGCTCCCCAAGAGAGTATCCAAACACCCCGGCAAAAAAAGTATAAAATAATCATTGCCGAACTCGAACATCGAATCAATGAAATAGAAGCCCCTTTGAGAGAGCAGTTTTTATTGAATGAAATCGAAGCCCTGAAAAACGAAATCGCTCTTCTCGAAAAATCTGACGACCCCGACAAAGCCAAGTTGAAAGAACTCCGCCGAAAAGTAGACCCTTATCATACCACACTTAAAAAGTATGGCTTCAAAAAACTCAAGGAAAAACAAGAAGAAGAAAAAAAACTGGAAGAATGGACATTGTGGATGAAACAAAAAGGATATTTGAACGATGAACAACAGTAAACCACATTCACATCATGATCAATCATAGCAACGAAAACACCCTCATGGACGATGCCAACTCGCCCGAAGTCAACAAACAACTGCTGGGGCTGGTGGCACAAGACTTTGTTAAGGTATCTGACCACCTCAAAGAAACGTCTTATCAAATCCGAAAACGAGGATTCTCGCCGCACCCTATCTTTGTAGCCGTACGCAAAGACATCGAACTCGGTACGCTCCTCATCGGAGAGGCCGAAATGGAAAACGAATGGGCTTACCGCGCGTCTTTTCTCGACGAGTTTGTACAACGCAACCTCATCGGACTCGAATCAGTAGAACTCTTCAAAGAAAACTACAAAAACCCCGACGAATACTGCTGCCTCTTTGTGATCCAAGGCGATTTCGCAGGCTTTGTTTATATTCCCTTTCCAGAGGATTGAGCTTACGGCCAAAACTCACATCAATCCTGTACCAATTCCCAACAACTATTTTTTGAACCTATGAAAAGGAATGTTTGTAAGCGATTCGGTTACTTAAATATTCTTTCATCGTTTGGGAACAGACTCAACGCATAGCATACCGTCATTTAGAGATGACTTTCAGCACCTCTTTGGCCCATAAAGCCTTTTGCTTGACAGTTCCCAAGTCATGGTCTATCACAGTGGTATGCCCCATTTTTCGGAAGGGTTTGGTTGTTTTTTTGCCATACAAAAACGGAAAAACCCCCGATGTAGCCAAGAGTGTTTCGAGGCCGTCATAATGTGCTTCTCCTGTGTGTCCTTCTTCACCCAGGATATTGACCATAGCGGCGGAAGCTAAGGCGGTAGTATCGCCTAAGGGGAGATTGAGGATAGCCCTCCAATGCTGCTCAAACTGTGAGGTAATGTTGGCGCGTATAGTATGATGCCCGCTATTGTGAGGCCGAGGGGCTATTTCATTGATAAGGATTTGCCCGTCTTTGGTCAGGAACATTTCTACGGCCAGTAGCCCTACGATTCCGATTGCTTCGGCAGTGCGCTTGGCCAATGTTTGAGCCTGACTTTCAATCTCTTGAGAAATTTCAGCCGGCGAAAACAAAAACTCCACCAAATGTGCTTCGGGGTGAAACGCCATCTCTACGGCCGGAAAGGAAGCCATCTGACCGCTTTCATTGCGTGCCACAATCACCGCCAGTTCTTTCTCAAAATCAATGGCTTTTTCTAGTACACCGGGAGCATCAAAAGCCTTATCGAAATCATTGGGTGTAGCAATACGCACCACCCCTTTGCCGTCGTAGCCATCGCGCCCGAGTTTGTGAAAAGCAGGCAAAAAATCAGCATAACGGCTAACCTCTTCACGATTTTCGGTCAAAACAAAATCGGCGGTGGGTAAGCCGTGGTCGCGATAAAACTGTTTTTGGGTACGTTTGTCTTGAATAAGCCTGATGACGTGCGGTTGTGGAAATACTTTTTTGCCTTCACGCTCCAGTGCTTCGAGGGCTTCGACATTTACCTTTTCGATTTCGATAGTGATAATATCGAGATTTTTACCAAACTCATATACCGCCTGATAGTCTTGTAGTGAACCTTCGACAAACTCCGTGGCCATAGCCGCACAAGGAGCATCGGGGCTGTCTAAAATGCTCACATTCAGATTCCAATCTATGGACGCTTGTAGGAGCATGAGTCCCAACTGCCCCCCGCCAAGTATTCCTATTTTTTGTTCCAATGTTGCGATAATGTATTGATAATAAGTTCTTTAATGAAGCACTTACTCCTCCCACCCAAACGAACGTTCAACGGCTTTTTGCCAACCTTTGTACAATTTTTCGCGGTTTTGTGGGGTCATTTGAGGTATCCAAGTATGGGCTATGCCCCAGTTTTGGCGCAAGTCTTCGGTGTTTTTCCAATAGCCTACGGCCAATCCGGCAGCATAAGCAGCCCCCAAAGCAGTAGTTTCTGTGACGGCGGGGCATACCACCGGTACATGGAGCATATCGGCCTGAAACTGCATCAGGGTTTTATTGGCCACCATGCCACCGTCCACACGCAGGGAGTCGAGGTCGAGGCCGGCATCTTGCTTCATGGCGTTCATCACGTCGAGGGTTTGGTAGGCGGTAGCTTCCAGTACTGCCCGTGCGATGTGTCCTTTGGTTACGTAGCGCGTCAGCCCAGCGATGACCCCGCGCGCGTCGGCTTTCCAGTAAGGGGCATAAAGCCCCGAAAAAGCAGGCACAAAATACGCCCCGCCGTTGTCGGTTACTGATTGGGCTAAGGTTTCGATTTCTTGGCTATTTTTGATGATGCCCAGATTATCTCTCAGCCACTGCACCAATGCCCCCGCTATGGCCACACTGCCTTCGAGTGCGTAGCAAACTGGCTGATTGCCAAACTGATAGGCTACTGTACTCAGTAGTCCATGAGCCGAGGTTTTGAGTTCGGGGCCGGTATTGAGTAGCATGAAGCAACCTGTACCATACGTATTTTTGGCTTGCCCCGCCTCAAAGCACGTCTGCCCTACGAGGGCTGCGTGCTGGTCGCCCAGATTTCCAGCTATCGGTACATCGGGGAGTACATCAAGCACTACGTGTCCATATACTTCACTACTACTTTTTATGGTAGGCAGCATGGCTTGAGGAATATCGAAAGTAGTCAGCATATCGCTATCCCATTGGAGAGTAGCCAAGTTCATGAGTTGGGTACGGCTGGCGTTGGTTACGTCGGTGATATGTTTGCCGCCATTGAGGCCGCCCGTCAGATGCCAAATCAAGAAAGTGTCCATGTTGCCAAAGAGTGCATCGCCACGCTCTGCGTCTTGGCGTAGGCCGGGTATATTTTCCAATAACCATTTGAGTTTTAGCCCACTGAAATACGTGGCCAACGGCAGTCCTGTCTTGGCTCGAAAACGGTCTTGTCCTCCCTCTTTTGCATATTGATTTACCAGATCGCTGGTGCGGGTATCTTGCCATACCAGAGCGTTGTGGTAGGCTTTGCCAGTACGACGATTCCAGACGGCGGTGGTTTCGCGCTGATTGGTGATTCCTACGGCGGCAATGTCAGCCGCGCTTATCGAGGCATTGATGCGTGCTTGGGCGATGACTTCGAGGGTATTTTTCCAGATTTCGTCGGGGTCATGCTCCACCCAACCGGGCTGAGGATAGATTTGGCGGTGTTCTTTCTGCCCAACGGAGATGATATTGCCCTGCCGGTCGAAGAGGATACAGCGGGTACTGGTAGTGCCTTGGTCAATAGCAGCGATGTATTTTGACATTTGGAATAAAGGTTTGGGAATGAATCAATTTGAGAATAAGATGATTTGAAAATACCGACGATTGAGAATTAGTACCAACCAATTTTAGACATAATAATTTTACTTATCCAACAGTTTCCATTTGATCCCCCATTTGGCCAAACGATAGCGCAATGAAACCCCCAAAACCCCTAGTCCGTATTTGGAACTTCGCACAAAGTTGATAGAGGAGGCTTCGTCGAAATATTTGGTAGGGCAAGTTACTTCGGCTATCTCAAAACCATGCCAAAAAATCTGGGCAATCATTTCATTGTCAAAAATAAAATCATCGTCGCATTTCATAAAAGGTACTTTCTCCAATACCTCACGCGAATACGCCCGATAGCCTGTATGATACTCTGAAAGTTTTTGAGATAGCAAGATATTTTGAAAAAGGGTCAGGAAACGATTAGCGATATATTTGTAGAGAGGCATACCGCCTTTCAAAGCACCTTTGCCCAAAATTCGAGAGCCAAACACCACCGGATAGAGGCCATTGCCGATGATCGTAATCATGGCTGGTAGCAAAAGAGGAGTGTATTGATAGTCGGGGTGCACCATGATGACAATGTCTGCCCCAAGTTCTAGGGCTTTAGTATAGCACGTTTTTTGGTTGCCACCATAGCCTTTGTTCACATCATGGCGTATGATATGCTTGATACCGAGTGTTTTGGCTACTTCTGCGGTATTGTCGGGGCTATAGTCATCTACCAAGATGACATCGTCCACCAAGTCGAAGGGGATTTCACGGTAAGTTTTTTCTAAAGTAAGTGCTGCTTTGTAGGCAGGCATTACGACAACTACTTTTTGGTTTTTGTACATGCAATCAACTTGACTGTATCACTATCTACTAATCTTGATTAATTCTGCAAATTTCTGAATAAATTTGGTAAATAAAGATATACACCTCCTACTTAACTTGAATCCCAAAAAAATTGAGAGTAAAGATACCCCCGGTCGAAAGATTAAATTTACTTTATAAAGTACTTCTTACTTGCAAAATCCGTTATTTGATAGCAATTTCGCAAACATTTTGCGCTGTGTTCCACCAACCACTTATTGATACGTCAGAAGGAAAATGAAAAGTACTTACACCAACCTCATTGAGCAAACCTTTGAGTTTCCTACGCTTGAGTTCAACGTTCAAAACGATGAGCTTTCTTTCAATAATGTACCACTCATGGACATCATTCGCCAGTACGGAACTCCACTCAAACTGACGTATTTGCCCAAAATCGGTGAACATATCGGCAATGCCAAGCAATTTTTTAAGAATGCCTTCAAACGCTTCAACTACAAAGGGTCTTACACCTATTGTTATTGTACTAAGTCGTCGCATTTTAGCTTTGTACTCGAAGAGGCACTAAAGCACAATATCCACATCGAAACCTCCTCTGCTTTCGATATACCCATTATCAGAAACCTATATACCAAAGGCAAGATTGGTAAGGGGACTTATATCATTTGTAACGGCTATAAACTCCCCAACTATCAGCGGGCCATTACAGACCTCATCAATGAGGGCTTCAATGTCATACCTGTCCTCGACAACTTACGGGAGATAGACTACTATGCTGACAACGTGAACATAGACAGCGTCAATTTTGGCATCAGAATCGCTACCGATGAAGAACCCAACTTCGCTTTTTATACCTCTCGCTTGGGCGTAAGGTACAGCGACATCAACGAACTTTACAAAGAAAAAATAAAGCCTAACCCTAAGTTTAAGCTCAAAATGCTGCACTTTTTCATCAACACGGGCATGAAAGATACCGCCTACTACTGGAGCGAGCTTACCCGTTTTATGTTTAAGTACTGTGAGCTAAAAAAAATCTGCCCCGAACTCGACTCTATTGACATCGGCGGAGGGCTACCTATCCAAACGTCATTGCAGTTCAACTACGACTATCAACAGATGATAGACGAAATCGTAGAAAATATCCAGTGGATTTGCAACAAAAATGATGTACCCGTACCGCATTTGTTTACTGAATTTGGCAGCTATACCGTAGGAGAAAGTGGGGCCGTCATCTACCAAGTGATAGACCAAAAACTCCAAAACGACAAGGAAATGTGGTACATGATAGACGGCTCGTTTATCACGCACCTACCTGACTCATGGGGCATGAACCAAAAGTACATCATGCTGGCCGTCAATAATTGGGACAATCCTTATCAAAAAGTAAATATCGGTGGCTTGACCTGTGACTCTCAAGATTTCTACAATACCGAAGCCCACAGTGCCGACTTGTATTTACCAGTTTTTGACTTGGAACGCGAGAAACAATATGTAGGATTTTTTCATACAGGCGCGTATCAAGAATCTTTGGGAGGGTATGGAGGCATTCAGCATTGTTTGATTCCTGCCGCTCAGCACGTACTCATTGACCGAGACGAAGAAGGCAATATCACGACACGGCTTTTTGCTCCCCAGCAAGACAGCCAAAGTATGCTCCAAATTTTGGGGTATAAGCCCGTATCACCTCAACCAGAAGAAGAGGAGGCTGATGTCATAGACACAGAGGCAGAAGTAGAACTGGCCCATAGTTGATCATAAAATGGCACGATTTTCGTAGTCAATATTTAAACAAATCATAAAACATAATCCAAACACCTTCCAAAAGCTCCTTAAAAAAGTAGCAAAAGAAGTATCAAAACCCAATCAACAATGAAAAAGTTAGCTATTTTTAGTCTTTTGGCAGCGATTTTAGCATTTAGTGGCTGTAATCGCCGTAGCCATTGCCCCGCTTACGACAGCTCCGTGAAAGTCATCAATAAGGCTTAGTCTTTTTGAAGTATTTTCTTCGTAACCTCCTCAAAGTCAGTAGCTTGTTCTATATATTTAGGGCAGTCTATTTTATTGTTCAGCAAAATCGTGCGTACACCCGCACGGCTTCCCGCTTGTATGTCGCGTAGGCGGTCGCCTACCATCCATGAAGTAGTAGCATCAATGTTGTGTTTGGCCATGGCCTTTTCGAGCATGAGCGAGTCGGGCTTACGTAGCAAAGAGGCCGAATCATAGTCAGGGTGATGTGCGCAAAAGTACAAGTCATCAAGCAAACCGCCGCATTGCGCTTGAAAGTACTCATGGCACTTCCAGACATCTTCTCTCGTATAGAGTCCTTTGGCTATGCCCGCCTGATTGGTAATGACAATAAGCAAATAACCTGCTTCCTTTATTTTTTTTAAACCTTCGATTACCCCCTGCGGAATCACCATCTCTTCAGCTTTAAACAAATATCCCTCCAAATCTTGGTTGAGTACACCGTCGCGGTCAAGGAAAACGCACTTTCGCTTCATAATTGAATCAAATTTCAAAAATAAAAATATTTAATGATTTTTTTGTAAAAAACAAAGTAAAATATATTTTGAATCTACTGATTTTTATAAAATTTTATTTTACAAAAGTTGTCTTTTATTTGGTTTTACAACATAAAAAAGGAGAATAATAAAAAAATAATCGAACTTAAGTGTTAGATTTGCAGTATAATATTCGTTCTTTCATCTTTATACGTTAAAATCACTTCACTCATGAAATTAGACCAAATAGACCGTAAGGTTTTGGATATTCTTCAAGCCAACGCCAAAATCACCAATGCCCAACTTTCTAAAGAAATAGGTCTTTCTCCAGCCCCTACCCTTGAGCGCGTCAAAAAACTCGAACAGCATGGCATTATTCAAAGCTACCACGCACAGCTCGACCGCGAGCGGGTAGGTTTGGGCGTAACGACTTTTATCCAAGTATCTCTTACTGGGCACAAAAAAGATGTAACAGAATCTTTTGTTAAAAAAGTACACGCCATTCCTGAAATCATAGAATGTCATCATATTACCGGTTCGGGAGATTTTCTACTCAAAGTCATCTCAAAAGATATTGCCTCTTACCAAAAACTACTGTTAGAGGTCATCAACGAAATCGAAGAAGTAGCCAACACACAAACGATGGTCATACTCTCAACTTTCAAAGAAAGTAAAGTGCTGCCGATTCCGTACTAAAAAATCTTATCAAAGAAAGCAACAGCGCAGCCTCAAAAGCCGCGCTGTTTTGTTTGGCTTCTTAGCCGTTTTCTTTTCATAATATCTTTCAAAAAAACATATACTGATGAAATGCACAGCCTATGATACTTCCTAAAGAAGCCCCTGTAAACACTTCTTGTAGCGTATGTCGCCCCAAAGCTATCCTCGACCAGCCTACCAAAAACGCAAACGCTATCAACCCCATCCCCAGCCAAAAACCTACCGAAAGACTCAAAAATCCTATCAAAAAGGCATATCCTGTGTGCAAGGAGGTTTTGAGGCGAAAATTAACCCCAAACGATACAGCAGCCAGTACCCACGCTGCCAACGCTCCATTAAGGATAGGCTTGGGCTGACCTGTCCAATACAAAATGCCGATCATCAATGCCAATACCACCAACGAAAAACGATAGAGGTCAGGGCGTTTTTTTCGCGCCGATACGTCGTGGTCGGCATAGCGGCCTTGCTGCACGCGACGATTGATAAACCAAAAAACGGGTACTACTCCTACTCCCGCCAAAATCATGGTAAGCGTGAGGGCTTGCTGCCAATCAAAAATTTTGAAATTGGCATAAACAGCCACCAACACCGACAACACCAGCGGGTTGCCTATCAAAGAAACAAAATGAGCTACTTTTTTTTTCATACATACTGCCACGATGTCTTTCTATGACATCAATTTTTCAGAATCTCTGCGTAATTTCGCCAAAAACCTAACAAACTAACCCCAATGCGCTTTTTTATTTTTTCTGTACTTTTTTTGGGAAGCCTCTTTAGCCATGCCCAAAATGACTATTTTTTTCCAAAACAATCATCATTCGACCCCAATATCCCTACCCCACAACAATTTTTGGGACACGCCATTGGCGAGCATCAAACGCGCTACGACCGCTTGGTAGCTTATATGTACGAACTCGACCGCCTATCGGACAAGGTGCTGGTGAGCGTGATCGGTGAAAGTCTTGAAAAACGACCCCAAATCATCGTGATGATTTCAAGTGCCGCCAATTTGGCCAAACTGCCCCTCCTTCAGAGTGAACGGTTCAAACTGCGCGACCCTGCCACTCCCCTCCCCGACTTATCGAAAATGCCCGTCTTGGTCCAACTTGGTGCCAATGTACACGGCAACGAAACCTCCGGCGGCGAAGCCATGATACTGGCAGCTTACTATTTGGCCGCAGCCAACGACGAAGCCACTCGCAAAATGTTGGACGAATCGGTAATTTTTATCGAACCTGTCCTCAACCCCGACGGCCGCGACCGTTTCGTAAGTTGGGTCAATCAAAACAAGGGAACTCCTCTGGTAGCCGACCCCAACGACCGCGAACACAACGAAACTTGGCCTGGGGGTCGTACCAATCACTATTGGTTCGACCTCAACCGCGACTGGTACTTAGCCGTACATCAAGAAAGCCAAAATCGGCTCAAGTTTTATCATCAATGGCTGCCCAATGTCGTAACCGACCATCACGAAATGGGCACCAACTCGACGTTCTTTTTTGAGCCTTCCAAAGAAAATGCCGAAAACCCCTATGTACCCGCTTATGTCTATAAAACCCTCAATACGCAGTTTGCCAAATACTACGAAAAAGCCCTCAACGGTATCGGTTCGTTGTACTATACCAAAGAATCATTTGACAACCTCTACCCGGGTTATGGCTCCAGTTATCCTGACTTGCAGGGAGGACTGGGCATTTTGTTTGAGCAAGGTAGCTCGCGTGGTATGATGCAAGAAAGCCAACATGGCCCTGTTACGTTTGCCTTTACGATTCGCAACCAACTCCTTTGTGCCTTAGCAACCTGCCAAGCAGCGGTGGACGAACGCCAGAATCTGCTCAAGTTCCAACGAGAGTTTTTTGCGACGGCCTTGAGCGAAGCCAACAAAAATGCTGTAAAAGGCTACGTAGTAGGTGATGCTCACGATGCTACAAGGGTACGCAAATTTGCCCAAATGTTGATGTATCACAATATCGAAGCCTATCAGCTTGCCAGTGACTTGACCATAGACGGCAAAACCTTCGAGAAAGGAAAGGCTTTGATAGTACCCACCGCACAGCCGCAGTACCGTATGATACTTTCGATGTTTGAGAAGCCCACCAAATTTGCTGATAGCCTTTTCTACGATGCTTCTGCTTGGAATATGCCTTTGGCTTTCGGGCTACCTCATGCCGAACTTAAAAGCAACTTCACCAAAGGACTCAAAGTAGGAGAAGATTTCATTCAAACAAATATTGCTGCGCCAAGTCTATCATCATACTCCTATCTGCTCGATTACAGCGACTACATGGCCACAAAAGCCTTATACCAACTTTTGGAACAGAATATTTTGGTAAAAGTAGCCCAGCGCACCTTCAAAATAGGCGATAAAACCTACCCTCATGGTAGTTTGCTCATACCAGTCGAAGGTCAAAAAATGAACAAAGAAGCCTTGTATGAAGCTATCAAAAACATAGGTAAGTCGGCAGGAGTATCGTTTGTAGGCATACCCACAGGTTTTAGTCAATCAGGTATTGATTTGGGGAGCAACAATTTCCAGAAAGTGCAAAAACCAGAAGCACTGCTGGTAGTAGGACAAGGCGTATCAGCCTACGAGGCCGGCGAAGTGTGGTATTGGCTCGATACACACGTAGGATTGCCGATTAGTAAAGTGGACGTAAATACCTTATCACGTGTCAATTTGGGTCGTTATAATGTTATCGTCATGGTATCTGGCAACTATGACCGTACTTTAAGTACCAAAATCAAACAATGGGTGGCTGCTGGCGGAACGCTCATCACCTTCAAAACCGCCACCGAATGGGCCATTCGCAACGATTTGACCAAAGAAAAACTTCGGCCATTGATAGCCAAAACCGACTCTGCTTCCTTGCCCAAACGCCGTATCAACTACGAAGATGCTGCGGCTGCCGAAGGCTCCAAAAATACAGGTGGTACGATGTTTGAAGCCGATTTGGACATCACACACCCCATAGGCTATGGCTATCGAAATCGCAAAATCACGCTGTATCGAAATAATAATACCTTGCTCGAACCCTCTGCAAGTCCCTACCATACCGTAGTTCAATATACTGACAAACCTTACTTGACGGGTTATGTACACCCCCAAACGTTGAAAAAAATCAGTAGCTCGGCAGGTGTCCTCGTAGCACCCGAAGGTAGCGGTAGAGTAATATTATTTGCTGACAATCCCAACTTTAGGGGTATTTGGTACAGTACCAACAAGCTATTCCTGAACGCAATCTTCTTTGGGGCTAATATCTCCTCGCCCAATCCCTTCGGCCATGAGAAATAAGTACAGTTTAGTCAGATTTTTATCCTCAAGCGAACATAATACAGAGGTTTTTTGTTGAATAAGCATCATCAACTTTTATTTTTTCTAAATACGAATAACTTTTACACAATAAAAGGCCATCATCTATGAGCAACCAAGCAGACATTTTAGAAGAAATCACCACCTCCGAATATAAATACGGTTTCGTAACCGACATCGAAGCAGAAGAAGCCGACCCCGGCCTCACCGAAGAAACAGTACGCTGGATTTCGGCCAAAAAAAACGAACCCGAATGGATGACCGAATGGCGACTGAAGGCGTTTCGTATTTGGCAGCAAATGAGCGAGCCTACATGGCCCAACGTTCAGTACCCACCGATTGATTATCAAGCTATTAAGTACTATTCTGCACCAAAACCCAAAAAAGAAATCAGTTCTTTGGACGAAGTAGATCCCGAACTCCTCCGAACCTTCGAGCGGTTGGGTATTTCTCTCATGGAGCAAAAGCGTCTTTCGGGGGTGCCAGTGGCGGTAGATGCCGTAATAGATTCGGTGTCTGTCAAGACCACCTACCAAGAAGAACTCAAAGCCAAAGGCATTATTTTTTGTTCTATGAGTGAGGCTATTCAAGAACACCCCGAATTGGTTCGTAAATACTTGGGTTCTGTAGTGCCTGCCAAAGACAACTTTTTCTCGGCACTCAATTCAGCCGTTTTCTCTGATGGGTCGTTTTGCTACATACCCAAAGGAGTACGCTGCCCCATGGAGCTTTCGACTTACTTTCGTATCAATGCGGCTGGTACGGGGCAGTTTGAGCGTACGCTCATCATAGCCGATGAAGGCTCGTATGTGAGCTACCTCGAAGGCTGTACGGCCCCCATGCGCGACGAAAACCAACTCCACGCCGCCGTCGTAGAAATTGTAGCTCATGAGCGCGCCGAAGTCAAATACAGTACCGTACAAAACTGGTATCCCGGCGATAAAGACGGACGTGGAGGCATTTATAACTTCGTAACAAAACGTGGTATTTGTGAAGGGACTCACTCCAAAATCTCGTGGACACAGGTCGAAACAGGATCAGCCATTACTTGGAAATACCCCTCTGTCATTCTCAAAGGTGATAATTCTATTGGCGAATTTTACTCGGTAGCCGTTACCAACAATATGCAACAGGCCGATACAGGCACCAAGATGGTACATATCGGTAAAAATACCAAAAGTCGCATCGTATCGAAAGGCATCTCGGCAGGGAAAAGTCAGAATTCGTACCGAGGATTAGTGCAGGTATTTAAACGTGCCGAAAATGCTCGAAATTTCTCCCAATGCGACTCGCTGCTACTGGGCGATACTTGCGGAGCGCATACTTTCCCATACATCGAAGTAAACAACACCAGTGCAACGGTAGAACACGAAGCTACGACTTCCAAAATCGGTGAAGACCAGTTGTTTTACTGTAACCAACGTGGTATCCCAACAGAGCAAGCCGTAGCCCTTATCATCAACGGCTACGCCAAAGAAGTCCTCAACCAACTCCCGATGGAGTTTGCAGTCGAAGCCCAAAAATTGCTTGCCATCAGTTTGGAAGGATCGGTAGGATAGTAGAATTTTTGCCAGCAAAAAGAGGCATCAAGGGTCGCTCCTTGATGCCTCTTTTGCTTATAGCAGTATCCACAAAAATAATGCCGTTTTCAAATTGAAAAAGAGAGAAAAGGCTGATTTTCGTCAGTATGACGATTTTTTGTTCTTTTTTTACTTTTTTATCGTCAAAAGTCAAGTTTAAAAGCAAGTCTTTTGATTCTTGCATAATTTTTGTTTTATAAGATAATATCTTTTACCCCTTTAATTTAAATCTCGATGTTGATACGTGTCGCAAGCCTGTTGTGTGCATCACTTTGTATTTTTTTCAATCTTACTTCATTATCCCAAAACGCAGCGAACGAAAACCAACGCTATTTGGCCTTTGGTTTACTCAATTCAAGTGAAGATGAATTTTTTGGATTCGACATTGCTCGTGCAGCTGCCCAGCGTGGGTTCAACTCAGTGATGATAACCGTACGCTGGGACGTAGTATATCCCACCCCTAATAGTACCCCCAACTGGCGGCAATATGACAATCAAGTGCAATTATGCAATCAACTTGGATTAAAAATTTTCTTTAGGATACATTTAGGCCGTTGCTGCGGCAGGTGGGAAGGATTTTGGCCCGAAAACGAAGCCGCTCAAGACTACAAAGGCTATAACTTAAAAGAAACTCCAAGCCTTGCTTATCAACCATTCATAGACAAAGGCATGGACTTTGTCAAGCAAGTTTGTGAGCGTTATAGGAGTCAGTATCATCAAGGCAATGTTATCTGTTTTTCGGCCACTACGACCCTTACACAAGAAGCCGGCTATCACTATGAGGCTTACGAAAGTGGAGGTGTCGTACTCAATGGAGGAACACCCCATGCTTCTATGTACGACTATTCCCCTTCTATGCTGAGAGGCTATCGGGTTTGGTTAAGAGAAACTTACAAAAATATTGAAGAATTAAACAAAGCGTGGCGTGCTGACTTTGAGCAGTTTTCTGATATTCAGCCTGTCAATGGAGATTACCCCCACCCCGACAATCGGCGCTGGACAGACTGGTATTTGTACCGTCATAGTTTGTTGAAAAATTTTTTGGATAAAGTCGGTCAAACCATCAAAGGGGTAGATCCTTCATTTAAAGTTATTAATGAATTTGGCTCAGTATATGATGCTATGAGCCGTACTCGAGTAACCTTTGCTTTCAAAGATTTGGCAAGAAACGTGGACGGAACCAAAATCAACGACGCTCGTTACTACCCTCACTTTTTCAGCAATGACTTGTTACGAAGTAATATGGCTGCTGGCAAATGGATTATGAATGAAGTATTCAACGAACCGGGAATGTCGCAGGGTGAACTGCGCGATATTGTAGATCAGCACTTTGAGCGGGGCTGTAAGTTAGTCAATGTTGTTACAGGAAGTATGAGGGACTTAGACGCTTTTACTTTAAGCGGTCAATCATTTGTTCAGAAATGGCAAAGTAACCCTCTAAAGCCCATTTTACCTGTTGATGCTATGGTGGTCAAATTGTCGAATTTGGTTCGAACAGGCAGCTATCACTTTCCGGGCTATATGAGTATTTGGCATGAGAAAAAAGAAAAAGGACCCGTGGAAGTAAGGTTAGTGGAAGACTTACTGGGTGAACCTGAAGTCAATCAGCCACCTGTTTTGAGAAATCCATTGTCAGATTATAGACTGACAGCAGGAATAGAATCAGATTACAAGATACCCTCAGATGCCTTCCAAGACCCTGACGGCAAGATAGAGTTTTACGAAGTAAGCGGTCTGCCCTCGGGTATGTTTCTCGACAAAAACCAAATTAAAGGCAGTACTACAAGAGTAGGTACGTATCGGGTTACGGTCAAGGCGACCGATATGTATGAGGCATCAGTTTCTACTCAATTTACGCTTACGATTGCCCCTCCCCAAACAGCTATAATAGACATTTATCGTGGAGGTACATTCCGTAGTACTAATTTTCTTCAAACCCTCAAAAACAACGATACGCTCGATATCAATCAGTTTAATTCTCCTGTCAATTTCATCATAGCCGACCAATCCAACATCAAAGCAGCAGTGATGCGTATGACGGGAGCTATCAGTCAATCAAGAACCGAAACAGACATACCACTTGCTCTTTTTGGCGACAATGGTGGCACTACCCTCAGAGAAGGCCGCTATGAGTTGCAGGTAGAACTCTTTAGTAGTACTACGTTGCAGTCAAGTACGGCCTTAGGGCGTACAGTCATCAATTTTGTAGTAGCCAACAAACGAACCAATAAAGCTCCAGTAGTCAGAGCGACGATTGCCGATCAAACTGCTGCTCTCAACCGAGCTTTTAGTTTTACCATTCCGGCCAGTACCTTCCAAGACCCCGACGGGCAAATCGTGCGTTATGCTATGACGGGTCTTCCCAATGGCCTTAGAGCCTCTGGCCTCCAAATCAGCGGTACTCCATCACAAACAGGCAGTTTTATCATCTTTGTAGATGCTTTCGACAACGAGGGGGCTTCGGTGCGTACCCATTTTACACTTCGTATCTCTACCGGCAACCAACCACCCGTAGTGGTAAGTACCATTCCAAATCAGGCGGTGATTGTCAATCAACCTTATGAATATAGTATTCCTATTACTACTTTCAGGGATAATGACGGTTTTATTGTCCGTATTATAGTACTAAATATCCCTCCGGGACTAAGTTTTGTCAATGGCCGCCTGACAGGACAACCTACCCGCGTAGGTGAATATACCATCACGGTCAGAGGCTTTGACAATGAAGGGGCTACTGCCGAACTGAGTTTTCGTTTGTTTGTCAAAGACACTTCTGCCAATCTCCCTCCAGTAGTAGCCAATTCAGTTCCCTCCCAAAAAGCCATCATCAATCAATCCTTTTCTTACACGATTCCGACCAATACATTCACAGACCCTGAAGGAAGTCTTATCCGCCTCGAAATGGAGGGACTACCTGCTGGCCTACGCCTTCAAAACGGCAGTATTGTAGGTACTCCTACGGTTACTGGTGAGTTTAGGGCTACTCTGAGAGGTTATGACAATGTGGGGGCTTTTGCCGAAACACCTGTGGTAATTTTGGTCGGATTGGCTAATGGAAATGTACCTCCAGTTATTGTTACTCCACTTGCAGACCAAAACGCAACAGTCGGTCAAGATTTTGAGATGAGTATTTCATTGAACAGTTTCCGTGACCCCGACGGAATCATCGTTAACCTGATAGTACGAGATTTGCCTCCGGGGCTGACCTATCAAGCAGGAAGAATCACAGGCAAACCTACCCAAGCGGGCACTTTTACGTCTAATGCTCGTGCTATTGACAATCGCGGTGGTTTTGTTGATGCCTATTTTACGATTAGGGTAGCGGCTCCCCCAGCCTCTTTATTTTCATTTAGCTTGTTCAGAGCAGGAGGGTCTTCTACACGCGCCCTTATTCAAAGTATCAAGAACAATGATAGGATAGCCATTTCAAGTTTACCTTCATTTATCAATATATTCACTGAAGTAAACGCTACTATCAATCGGGTAGAATTTATACTCAAAGGGCCTATTGAGGTTACGTTCAACGACTATACTGCGCCATACGGTCTTTTCGACGACAATGGAGGCTTTAGCCCCGTAGCAGGTGCTTACACTCTACAAGCACGTGCTTATCGAAACAATACCCTGCTTGTGGCAGAAAGTACGATAAGTTTTCAGTTTATGGCCAGCGGAGGGGGTGGAAGTAGTTCAACCTCATCGGAAATCACACTTTGGAGTACCTATCCCAATCCTTTTGCTCATGAGGTGAGTGTCGTACTGCCGTATGATTATCAACCAGAATCCACGACTTTTTCTTTGTTGATGCTCACAGGTCAATCATTTCCTATCCGAGAGGTAGAATGGCAGGGCCAAAAAGCCACATTACAACTCGCGCCTTTTCAACTTCATCAGGGTATGTATTTATTGAAAATAGAAAATACTAACTTACCTACCAAAACCCTCAAAATACTGAAGGCAGAGGAGTGAGTGAGTACTTCAAGTACAAAACAAAGAAGCCGCTATAAATTTTTAATAGCGGCTTCTTTGTGAGGTTTTATACTCGTTCAAAATTGATTTGCGAACAACCTCATAGGTTTATTTGATTATCAATGGATTACATGGATAATTTTTTGCAAACCTATGAGGTTTTAGCTTGTTTACACGACAATAGTTTTGCCAGGTACAGCCACAGGATAGTAGCCATCGGGGCCGGGGAGGGTTTTGGGCAATGCGTCCCAAGCAAACTGTGTAGGCATCAAGTCAATATTGGAGTTGAGGGCTTCGTCCCATGTAATAAGTTTGCCAGAGTAGGTAGCCATACGACCCATGATAGCCGTCAAGGTACTTTTGGCTCCATTTTCGGCATCGGCAAATTTGTATTCACCTTTGGCTACTGCTTCAAAAAGCTCGTCGTGTTCTACTTGGTAAGGATTGCGGTCGGATTTACCTTCGTGGGCATAGATGATTTTGCCAGTTTTGTGAGCCTTCAGTAGGGTATTGTTGCCATTGAAGCTATCTATGCGGCCTTTAGTGCCCAAAAACTGCTCGTCCACTTTGCTGAAAGTCCCTTCGTAGTGGCGGCATTGGCTATTGATGAGCGTACCGTCGGCGTAAGTAAAATCCACGATATGGTGGTCAAAAATTTCGCCATGTTCTTTGGAGATGCGCACTTCGCGGCCACCCGTCCCTTGAGCCGAAATAGGGTAGCTTTGTTTGACCCAGTTGGCTACGTCTATATTGTGGATATGCTGCTCGTTGATATGATCACCGCAGAGCCAGTTGAAGTAGTACCAGTTGCGCATCTGGTATTCCATTTCGGTTTGACCAGGTTTACGGGGATTGACCCAAACCCCTCCCGAAATCCAATAGACACTTCCACCGATGATGTCGCCGATTTTGCCGTCGTGGATACGTGCGATGGCCTCACGGTAGTTGCGCTGATAGTGCCGTTGTAATCCTACCACTACATTACGTTTTTTGTTTTTTGCTTCTTCGGCGGCAGCCAGTACACGTCTTACCCCCGGTGCGTCGGTAGCCAATGGCTTTTCCATGAAGACGTGCTTATTTTGACGAATAGCCTCCTCAAAATGAATCGGACGGAAGCCGGGCGGCGTAGCCAATATGACCACATCGGCCAAAGCAATGGCTTGTTTGTAAGCATCGAAGCCCACAAACATACGCTCTTTGGGTACATCTACTTTCGACTTTACGTCCACTTCAGCACCCGACCAGTCTTTGTAGGCACGTTTGGTAAGGGCATTGTAAGCACTTTCTACTCGGTCTTGGAAAGCATCTGCTAAAGCCACGAGTTTTACATTTTGGGAAGTGCTAAGAGCTTGCGCCGCTGCTCCAGTACCACGTCCGCCACAGCCCACAAGAGCTACTTTGATGGCATCATCGGCAGTATTGTGATAGCCATAAGAGGCGAAAGGCAGGCTACTCAACAAGGCTCCGCTTGTGAGCATACCCGATGTTTTGAGAAATTCTCGACGGTTGGTTTCCATAAGTTTTAGCCCCCCCCCCCGATGGGGGAAGTTTTTTGGTATTCTTTCGGGGAAAGGATCAATAATCTTCTATCAATTCAGGACTATAATACGCTTTAATTTCTTCTGGTGTAGGGGTTTTGAGAGGTCTGACGATACGAAAACCTACAAATGATGCACTCGTCATCCACCATTCAGATTTTGGACTTTGTGGGTCGAGCACTTTCCAATCGGGCGAGGAAGGTACTCTTGCAGCACTTCGACAAATGGTAGCGTCATCGTCCCAAGAACCTCCCCTAACTGAAGTAGGATACAATTCTTTCACAGGATTGTAGGGTTCATTGACTTGACCGGCAGCTTTTTTGGAATAGTAATCTTTGGCATATTGGTCGAGCGTCCATTCCATGACGTTACCGTGCATATCGTATAGCCCCCAGGGATTGGGCTTTTTCTGCCCCGGTTTTTTGTAAGCCCCCCCACTATTGCCTTTGTACCAGCCATATTGGTCGAGGAGTTTGGGGTCATCGCCAAAGGAATAGGCCGTAGCCGTACCCGCACGGCAAGCATACTCCCATTCGGCTTCGGTAGGGAGGCGGTAGAATACTCCTGTTTTATCATAAAGCCATTTACAAAAATAAATAGCAGCGTATTGGGTCATGTTGATAGCAGGATAGCCTGCCCGCCCCATACCAAACGACATATCTACATACGACGGGCTGGGGCGCGTACTGCCGTCGGTTTTGGCCAAGCTGTTTTCGGGGTCAGGGTGGCGTTTGGCCATTTCGAGTTCGATGTTTTTGGTCGTAAACAAATCATATAAATCCCACGTAACCTCATATTTGCCTATCCAAAAAGGCTCTATTTTTACTTTATGCTGTGGGCCTTCGTCGTCTTTGCGACCTTTTTCTTTGGCAGGGCTGCCCATCATAAATTCGCCTCCGGGGATAGCCACCATGTCATAGGCTACATTGCTACCCGAAATTTTTTGGGTATAATTTTCATGTTTGGTTTGCGCCAAAATCACTATGGGATAAGCGACGATAAAAAGTATCCAAAAGCCGTATTTCATAGAGTAAGTTTGAATTGTATAAGATAAAGACAAATGTTGATGGTTTTTAACGTATCCTAGTATTATTCGATTACTTGGCCATGGGTATTTTTAATCAATATTTTGAGTAAAGGTCTAAAAGCACTGAAAAAATGAAGGGTCAGTTCCGAGAGCCAGACATCGCCAAAGAGTCGCTGAACTTGCCGCCCCACCCATAGGCGTGTGGCAAATTGGCGTTTCCATTCTTTTTGATACTGAGTTTCGAGTTGGCGAAAAGGCATTTTGTGGTTGAGGAAATCGGCGGTTAAATCGGCAGCTATTTTGCCTCCGTGCAGTGCCATGGCCATGCCATTGCCACAAAGTGGCGTAATCAGCCCAGCAGCATCGCCTACCATCAGGAGATGATTTTCGATGAGTTTTTTGGAAGCAAACGAAAACTCATTGATGACTTCGGGACGTGGGTAGAGAAATGCGGACTCGTTGAAAATACGTTTGAGGTGGGGGTTTTGCCAAAGCACTTGTTGCTCCATGGTTTTGATGTCGCCGTATTGGCGGAGGTTTTGGCGGGTAGTGAGGTAGCAGAGGCAATATTTATCTTCTTCTATGGCCGAAATCCCACAGTAGCCGTCACGGAAATTGTGTAACGCTATCAAATCTTGAGGAAAATCCGTCTTGAGATGATATTTGACTCCAACGTAAGGCGATTTTTGAAGGGTAAAATCACGGTCAAGGACTTTATCCAACCGCGAATTTTTGCCGAAGGCTCCCAGTGCGATTTTTGCCTTCAAACTCGCATGGCTACTGGTATTTACTTCCCAGTAGGGTTCTTTTTGAGGAGGGGCAATGTTTTCTACAGTTTCACCCAATAAGAACACAACTCCCGCTTTTTGAGCCAATAAATATAGTTCAAAATCAAGCCGATAACGACTGATGCCAAAACCACCCAAGTCGAGGGTTGTTTGCAAGCTCCTTCCCGAAGGTGCGCTAAACAGAAAACGATTGATAGTTTTTATCCCCAATCCCTCAAGATTCAGCCCCAAATTTTCGAGATAAGGTCGCACTTCGTTGGATACGTATTCGCCACAGACTCTGTGGAAAGGGTATGTTTTACGTTCGATGACCAACACCGAAAAGCCTGCTTGCGCCAAGCGGATACTGCTGCTCAATCCTGCCAATCCGCCGCCTATGATGATGACATCGTACATAAGTTGATTATAAATAGCGATTTGACAAAGTTCGTAAAAAAGGGCTACTTTGTTGGGAAAAATTACCACAGAAAAATAGAGTTCGACAGCGTAAAAATATGATTTCAATTCAAACGGCGACCTTACAAGATTTGCCTACGATACGACAGATTGCCTTTCAAACTTGGCCTGCTACTTTTGGGGAGATACTCTCGCCATCTCAAATCGAGTATATGCTCGACATGATGTATAGTAACAACTCACTCAAAGGGCAAATAGAACAAAAAAATCACGTTTTTTTGTTGGCAAAACTCGACGAGGAAGCGGTAGGCTATGCTTCTTATGAATTGGATTACGGTGGGCAGCCTAAGACCAAAATCCACAAAATCTATTTGTTGCCCGCTTGTCAAGGCAAAGGAGTCGGTGCGGCTTTATTTAAAAAAATAGAGGAAATTGCCATCGAAAATAAGAATGACACACTCACGCTCAATGTCAATCGGTACAACAGAGCCGTAGGATTTTATGAAAAAATCGGTTTTGAAATCGTTGGGCAAGAAGATATTGACATTGGTCAAGGTTTTTTGATGCAAGATTTTATCATGGAGAAAAAAATTGGGTAGTTACCTTCCGGCGTTTATCTTTGGTTATTGTTCTACTTCACTCATACATATCATGCTAAAACATTACCTTACGCTTCTCTTAACGGTTGTTGTCATTTCATCAAATATGGCGCAGACCAAAAAAGCCACTAAACCTGCTCCCGACCAAGCCCGCCTCGAAAAACTCAAACTCGATGTCATGGCTGCGGTGGACAAACGCTACGACTTAGCCCAACAACTCAACGACGCGCTCTACAGCTACGCCGAGTTAGGTTTTCAAGAGAAATTGAGTTCACAACTCTTGGCCGAAACCCTCGAAAAAAATGGTTTCAAGATTGAGCGAGGCGTAGCCGGAATCCCGACGGCCTTTTCGGCACGCTGGGGCAGCGGCAAGCCCGTCATTGCGATAGGTAGTGATATAGACTGCCTTCCCGAAACTTCTCAAACTCCGGGTGTAGCTTATTATAAGCCTCAAATACCCAACGGCCCTGGACATGGCGAAGGTCACAATACAGGCATGGCACTCAATGTAGCGGCGGCATTGGCCGTAAAAGAAGTCATGGAGCGGGAAAAAATATCGGGTACGCTACTGCTATGGCCGGGAATAGCTGAAGAAATCATAGCGGGTAAAGCGTTTTATACTCGCGACGGTCTTTTCAAAGACGCAGATGCGTGTTTGTTTACGCATGTTAGTACCGATTTTACAACTGGTTGGGGAGATGCCGGTAACAATGGCCTTGTATCAGTGAAATTCACCTTTGAGGGTGCTTCGGCACACGCAGCCGGTTCACCCTGGAAAGGTCGCGATGCCCTCGATGCTGTTGAGTTAATGAACATGGGCTGGAACGCCCGCCGCGAGCATCTCGAACTTACCCAACGCTCGCATCGAGTCATCGTAGAAGGAGGCTTTCAGCCCAACGTAACACCCTCCAAAGCCTCCGTTTGGTACTATTTCCGTGAGCGTACCTATCCTAAAATTGTATCGTTGTTTGAAATCGGCAAAAAAATGGCCGAAGGGGCAGCCCTGATGACCGATACAAAAATGAGTTATCAAGTATTGGGAGCAGCTTGGCCGGGGCATTTCAACAAACCCATTGCCGAAGCGGCTCATGAAAATATCAAAAAAGTAGGTATGCCCCAATGGTCGGAAGATGACCAACTATTGGCCAAAGCCTGCCAACTCGAAATGAAAGCCCCTATCATAGGACTCAAAAATACCGTAGATACCCTCTCTGGCCCAGCCAAAAACTCATGGGGTGGAGGCTCCGACGACATCGGTGACGTATCCTGGGCTTTGCCGACGATTGTATTGCGGTATCCTTCTAACATTCCGGGTATGGTCTTTCACCACTGGTCAGCGGGGATAGCGGTGGCTACGCCGATTGCACACAAGGGCAACATCGCTGGGGCAAAAGCTATTGCTATGACTACCTTGGATTTGCTTCTCAAACCCGAATTAGTCAAAAATGCGTGGGATTATTACAACAATGTGCAGACCAAAGACCAGAAATACATTCCCCTACTTGCACCCGAAGACCGCCCGGCTACTTTTCTCAACACCAAAATCATGGAAGAGTTTCGCCCGCAGCAGGAGCGTTTTTATTATGATGCTACCAAATACAAAACGTACTTGGAACAGTTGGGCGTGAAGTATCCTACTTTACGAGATGACCAAATTGAAGCCCTCAAAAAATTAAATCAGCAGGGAGGGAAATAAATAACAGCGACCCCGTGGCTTGGAGCTATGGGGTCGCTCACATTATTCAGCTTGATGAACCGTATAGCGGATTCTTGGAGGTTCAACACCGTCTTTTCCGAATTGCTTGCTGATGTGTTCGTGTACGAAATAGTACGTATCCCAGTACGTAGCAGCTTTGGTCCAGACACGTACATCGAAGAAGATGGCGTTTTCGGTCAGTTTTGTTACCAGTATATCGTGTTTGGTATCGTTGGCGTAAGGGCAAGCGGCGATTACTTTTTCGATGCTTTCTCGAATTTTATCCACCCCATTTTGGTTTCCAGCCGCAAAAACCATATCCACCCGAATATCCCCTTTGGTAGAAATATTGACAATCGGGTTTGTAGAAAGTGGGCCATTGGGTATCGTAATGGTCCGATTGTCTAAGGTTACAAGTACTGTATCAAAGATACGAATGGCTTCTACGTTTCCCTTGAAGCCTTGGGCTTCTATCAAATCACCTACTCGAAAAGGCTTGAAAACTAATAGTAAAACTCCCCCCGCAAAGTTGGCCAAGCTACCTTGTAGTGCCAAACCTACCGCCAAACCTGCCGCTCCCAGAATCGCCACAAAGGAGGTAGTCTGTACCCCCAAAATACCAGCACAACTCAACAGAAGCATGATGTTGAGGGCTACCGTAACCAATGACGATAGAAATGGCTGAATATCAGCGTCTATTTTGCTACGTGTCATTCGGGAGGTCAATATCCGAGCTATGCG
The DNA here is from genome assembly GCA_046294665.1 of Runella sp. GTDB lineage: Bacteria > Bacteroidota > Bacteroidia > Cytophagales > Spirosomataceae > Runella. The sequence continues at coordinate 960 of JBKBKL010000057.1, read as the reverse complement.
CCCGATGATCATGCGCCCGATGATAAAGACCAGCAGAGCTAACAAAATCTTACCCCCATACTGGGTAATAGCCAATGAGATTTGGTTTTTGAAAGAGGTTAAATTTTCTTCCATGACAAAAATGAAGTTTTAGTTAGAGTTTGATTTATGGTTAAGACTACAAAACATGTTTTAAGTTACATGATTTAAAACTTTCAACCAAAAGATAATCAGCAGCTTAACAAAAACTTCATCTTGGCAACTACATTTTTTTTGATACTTATTCCAACCTTTGAGAGAAAAAATACGTCTTTGGCTAAAAAACCTATTAACAACCTCCGACATTGAAGAGAATCTATTGGGGTAAACAATAGACCTAATCAAACAAAAGCGCGACCTTTGGCCGCGCTTTTTTTATTCAAATCCTTCTATATTTGCCACATCAACCAAAAATCAGATAGACACCATGAGTTTGCAGAAATCTTATCCTTATCTCTATCGCTGGGCCGAAACCTACGGTACTGTCGAGTTTGGACAATTGGAAGGCACTGGCAGTTTGTTGCGCTGTATTGACGAAGGCGGTACTGTCTTTGAAGCTCCAGCCCGGGTAAAAGAACTCGAAACCGCCCTCAAAATGGCCGAAGAGGCAATATATGAATGGTTTGAACTCAATGACCCCGACGAACTCGACGACTAAGCGTGTGTCAGTATTTCGGTTTCTATTTCTTCGGCTTCTACCAACCCTTCATCGTTGATATGGGTCAGCCGTAAAGTTTTCAACTCGTTGATGAGCAATGGGTCGTACTTTACACTCACACGTACATAGTTTTCGGTAAAGCCTTGCATTTGGCCGTTGGAAACTTCATCTTCAAACAAAACAATACGCTCACTACCGAGTTGGCTTTCGTAAAAAGCCCGTCGTTTTTTGTCGGAAAGAATATGAAGCATTTTGGAGCGGTGTGGTCGCGGGCGTTGAGGTAA